>JAIRXZ010000077.1 GCA_031267995.1 Odoribacteraceae bacterium
AATCACGTTTTCCCGCGAAATCGACACTATCTCGCGCGAGACAGGAGTCATCTCGCGCGAGATTGCCGTCATCTCGCGCGAAATCGGCATCATCTCGCGCGAGATTGCCCCCGATTTCGCGCGAAATCACCTCCATCTCGCGTGAAATCATCTCTATCTCGCGCGAGACAGGAGTTATCTCGCGCGAGATGAAAGTTATCTCGCGCGAGGTTAAAACGACTTTTTGTCAGATCAACGAACTTTCCGACGCGACACCCCCTTTTTCGCGTGTTCCCGTTCATTTTCCGCGTGTCGCTGAAAAATCGTGTCAATCCGCGCGTGTATTTATTCCTGAAAACCCCGTTTTTTCCGCTTTTCGTGTTCCAATTCCCGAAACAAAATACTTCGTTTTTTGACACTGTTTTTCGCTCACTGCGTAACTATTCACGCTTTCATCCGTAGAATTTGCGCAATTATATAAAAGAAAGTAATAACTTTGCATCACAAAAGAGAATAAATGAATAAAGAAGAAAATCGAATAAGGGAACTGGAGCGTCACTTGTCGGCACAAGCCGAACTGATAATAAAACTAATGCTGAAGATAGAGCAGTTGGAAAAGGAACTGTCCGTATGATTTAAAAGAAAAATAATTAACAAAAAGTCCGCACAGGAGCGGACGTAAAACAAAACCAAAATGAGAAAACAAATCAATTTATTCGGTTTAATACTGCTAACGGCAGTATGTATGTTTGCTTCGATGGAAACCGTTTTTGCCGATGAAGCTGTAATGAAAATTTCAGGGACACAAATAAATTTCCTGATAAATAAAGATGCTACAAATTTGAGCATTGACTGGGGCGATGGAACAAAATCGCATAATCCTGATGGTTATAAGGATGATGATTATTCGTTTGGTCATAGTTATGCAGATGAAAAATCGTCACATACTATTATTGTCAATGCTGATAATATTCAAAATTTGGCTGTATCCTTGTATCCCATAACGAGTTTGGATGTAAGCCAATGTCCGAAGTTAAAAGAATTATATTGCCACCTTACTCAACTAACAAGTTTAGATGTAAGCCAGTGTCATGAGTTGACCACTTTATCTTGCTTCAATAGTCAATTAATGAGTTTGGATATAAGCCAATGTCATGAGTTAACAAAATTACATTGCTACGAAAATCAATTAACGAGTTTGGATATAAGCCAGTGTTATGCGTTGACAGCTTTACATTGCTACCGCAATAAATTAACGAGTCTGAATGCAAGTAATTGTACCAAATTAACAGAGTTATATTGCGACAGTAGGCCATTAAATCCATTAACAAGCTTGGATGTAAGTAATTGTTCGAAGTTGGAAAGATTAACTTGCACTCGTGCTGAATTTACGACTTTGGATGTAAGTGATTGCGTGGCATTAAAGAGTTTGGATGTAAGTAGTAATGATAAACTAACGACTTTGGATGTAAGTAACTGTACGAAATTAGAGCGTTTGGACGTAGGTAGTTGCTATGCGTTAAAAATTTTATATGTAAGCGGAGATATAAAGCCGAATTTGTATGACGTTCGTAATGTAAAGGTTGAACGCAAAGAGAATCATGACTTATCCCAGTCCAAATCCCTGCCCAATCCGAAAGGGACAATATCAATAAATATGCGCAACGCCGATTACGGAAACACTATCGTTACTCCTTCAGGCTTTAAGTCGGGCTTTTACATAGGGTCAGACAATAATTTTCGCAGCAGAGATTACACATTTGTAAGAATTGGCAAGGTAAAGGGGTTGGGTAACACATTCGAGAGAAATTTTCCCGAAACAGGATGGACAGATATTGTGGCAGTAACGCCGGGATACGGCTATTTAGCCAAATACGAGTACAATGACAATGGACGGTGGAAGACCCGCCATATCAGAATATATGTAGTGCGGGAAATATTAAGTGCAGAGGAACCTCAGTATGTTTTGGGAGCGGAAATAGAATATATCGTTGAAGAGCTTGAATAAAAAAACGCAGGAACGTCATTGCGAGGCGGAACGCCGAAGCAATCTAGAAAAGTAGTGAGCGCTCATGCTTGGGGAACACGAGGAAATCGTGTATGGTGAGTACTTCGTACTGCAACAGGTGAAGAGGAATCTCTTCACCTGTATCATTGTGGATACCATCAAAAAAAAACGCACATTGATCTTTAACGGCAGACAGGTTGTCACGTGCGAACAACGTCAGGAATGGACTTATTGTGATTAAGACGTGCTCGACCTGAATGTACACAAAAAGGCTTCTCGCCTGGCCAAAAAGGGTTTTACTCGGCCGTTCCCGCGTTGCCGCTCCCCCTTTTTCCGGGGGAACCGGGCGGGCAAACGAACTCCCGGCCTGCAAGGGGATGCAGGCCGGGAGGTGCATTGGCCGGGAGAGTTGCCCGCGGGGGCGGCTCGCCCGTGAAAAAAAGGGATTCGTTTACAAGCCGGGGGCGGCTCGACCGTGAAAAAAAAGATTCGCTTACAAGCCGGGGGCACTCGCCCGTGAAAAAGAGAAGAAAGGAAAGCGGGGGCGGCCTCGATCCCTTAGAAGTCGCCAGCTCCCTGGCGGACGACCACCATCTCCTCCCCCGTGCAGTCGACCACCGTGGAGGGGACGTTCTTGCCGTAGCCGCCGCCGATGACCAGGTCGACGAGGTGCTCGTACTTTTCGTGGATCAGTTCGGGATCAGTGATATACTCCTCGTCCTCGCCGGGGGCGCCCTTCACGGAGGTGGTCAGCAGGGGGACGCCGAGTTCGGCGGTGATGGCTCGCGTGATGAAGTTGTCCGGGACGCGGATGCCGATGGTCTTCCGCTTTATCATGAGGAGGTTGGGGAGTTTCGTGGTGCCGGGCAACACGAAGGTGAAGGGGCCGGGCAAGCACCGTTTCATCGCCCGGAACACCTCGTTGCTCACCTTGGCGTAGGCGGCCACCTCGCCGAGGTCGCTGCATATCATGGAGAAGTGCGCCTTTTCGGGTTTCACGCCGCGAAGGGCGGACACCCGTTGCACGGCCTTGACGTTGTTGATGTCGCAGCCGATGGCGTAGATGGTGTCCGTGGGATAGATGATCACGCCCCCTCGCCGCAGGAGGTCGGCGATTTTGCGGATTTCCCTTTCGTTTGGATTATCCTCGAAGAGGCGCGTGTACATGGCCGGTGCTTGTCAGGAGTTTACCCGCTGGTGGTCGGCCAGGAAGGTGGCCAGGCCGCTGTCCGTGAGGGGGTGTTTGAGCAGTCCCTTGATGGCGGCGAGGGGGCAGGTGGCCACGTGGGCGCCCGCTTCCATGCACTGGATGATGTGCTGGGTGCCGCGGATGGAGGCGGCCAGGACGCGGGTGGTGAAGCCGTAGTAGTCGTACATGTCGACGATTTTTTCCACGAGGACGATGCCATCGCTGGAGATGTCGTCCAACCGGCCGACGAATGGCGACACGTAGGTTGCTCCCGCCTTGGCCGCCAGCAGCGCCTGTCCCGGCGAGAATACCAGGGTGCAGTTGGTGCGGATGCCTTTGCCCGCGAGGTTTTTGATGGCTTTGATGCCGTCGGCGGTGCAGGGTACTTTGACCACGATGTTGGGGTGGAGGGCGGCGAGTTCTTCGCCTTCGCGGATCATCTCCGAGTATTCGGTGGCGATGACTTCGGCGCTGACGTCGCCGTCCACGATGTTGCAGATGTCGACGTAGTGTTTGCGGCAGTTGTCCTCGCCCTTGATGCCTTCTTTGGCCATGAGGGAGGGGTTGGTGGTGACGCCGTCCAGGACGCCCATGTCGTTGGCTTCTTTGATTTGCGCCAGGTTGGCGGTGTCGAGAAAGAATTTCATTTGATGTTATTTTGGGGTTTGACTTTCGCTTCAGCGTTCAAATTTACAAACAATTCAGTACATCTCCAACATGGATTTGATGGCGCCGATGTATTGGTTTTCCCAGCCTTCGGTGATTTCGTCGAAGGCCTCGTCGGGGATGTTGGCGTGGGTGAGTTCCAGGCGGGTGCGATCGGCCGCCCGTTTCAGGCGGATGGTGACGATGGAGGGTTCCGCGGTGTCGCCGAAGAACCATTCCTGCACCAGCAGTCGGTCGGGGATGACTTTCAGGTTGATGCCGGAGATGTCGCCTTCCCAGAGGGAGAACAGGAATCCTTCCTCGGCTTTCATTTCTGCCGGGAAGCCGCTCCACACCTCTATTTGGAAGGGGTTCGTCAGCGCGGCGAAGACCTCGGCCGGGTCGGCCATGATTTCGGTGGTGTACTCGAAGTTTTTCACGCGTGGCGGGGTGGTGGTGTTGTTTGGCGGTAGGCGGGCGCGCGTTGGTTTCGCGGGTCGTCCATTATTTGCCGGCGTACCTGGCGTTCAGCTGGTCGACCACTTCGCGGGTGATGTCAAGCCCCGGTTCGGCGTAGAAGACGTTCCCGCCGAGGGTGGTGCTGAGGATCATGTCGTGTCCTTTTTCGCGGTTGTATTCCGCCAGGAAGGTGACGATGGTGTTGTAGAGTTTTTGGTTCAGTTCCATTTGTTGCTGGTAGGAGGTTTCGCGTACCTCTTGCTCTAACTTTTCCAGGTTCTCTTTCCGGATCATCAGCTCTTTGTAGTCCTGGTCGGCGCGTTCCCTGGAGAGGTATCCGTTGTTGTTCATTTTTTTCTCGAACGCTTCACCGTCCTGCGCCCACATTTTGACTTTGTAGTTGAGGTCGGCGCGGGCGGCCTCCACTTTCTTGAGGTAGGCTTCGTTTAATTCCCTGGATTGGTTGTATTTCGTTAACAGCGTGTCCATGTTCAGGTAGACGATGCGGGATTCTCCCGTGGCGGTAGTTCTCGTTGATTCGTTGTCGTTTTTGGGTTTTTTCCCTCCCTCGAAGTGGAGAACATACAGCACGATCACGGCTATTGATAATAACACGTTCACTCCTAAAGAAACATTTTTCATAGACACATTCAGTTAAGTGGTAGATTACTTGGCTTTAATGGCTCTTGGGAGCCAGGTGTCGCGAATATACGCGTTCGGTTGGTAAGATTCCCCGCCTTTTAGCATAAAAAGTTTTCTTTAACAACTCTTTTCGGGCTGTTTAGCGTGTCAGTAATAGTCTTCGCGGTCGGCTATTTCGCTTTTTTCTAATATGTTCAAAAGCAATTCTCTTGCCCTGAATAGTTGGGCTTTCACGGTGCCCAGGGGGATGTCGAGCTCGGTGGCGATCTCCTCGTAGGTGAGTTCGGCGAAGTATCGCATTTCAATCAATTGGCGGTAGCGGCCGTGGAGCAATGCCACCTTTTCTCTCATGAATTTAGCCCGTTGCTTGCGGATGGCCTCCTCTTCGGGCGTGAGGACGTCGGAGGGCAGGTTTTTGAGATAACCGCGGTCGTCGGGGTTATTATCGTCCTTGTCTATGGAGACGGTGACGGCTTTTCGCTTGCGGATGAAGTCGATGGTGTTGTTGGAGGCGATTTTAAAGAGCCAGGTGCTGAAGGCGAATTGCGGCGAGTAGTATTCCAGGTTCGCGAACGCTTTTTCGAAGGCCTCGAACATCAGGTCTTCGGCGTCCGTCGGGTTGTTGACCATCTTGAGTACCATGAAGAATACGGATTCCCTGTATCGATGGAACAATTCAGTAAAGGCGCTTTCATCCCCTGCCATCGCCTTCTTCACGACCACGTAATCGTGCAAGGCCTTTTCCGATAAATTGCTCGTTATTTCCATTTCTTCGAATTAAATATTGAATACCCACACCAGTACCAACGGTAGGCGAATCCCACCACATTTATGATTAACGAAGTTAGGAATAATTTCCGTTGCAGGAGGCGTCCCGCGAAAAGATTAACAGATATTACCTCTGCCATGTACACCGCCAACACCAGCGCCAGCAGGCTCCACGGGGCTACCCGCGAGGCGATAAGGTAGATCGACAGGGCGTATATCAGCAGCCGGATGCCGTTCCATAATTCTTCCCGCGCCCGCGTGGCGAGGGGCAGCGTGGCCTTGGCCGCGAAGTGGTAGGGGATGTCGTTTGCCCGTTCCCCGTTTCCCACCAGCACGTGTGTTTCGCGATGGCCGGTGACCCGCACTTTCCCGTACTTGGAGAGTTCGCGCACCATATCGTTGTCGTACCCGAGGTACGATTGCGTGTCGCCGGCGAACCCCCTGTTGCGCATGTAACAGGACTTCCGGTAGGCCATGTTACACCCGTCGCCCGTTGGCCGTCCTCCTCGCGCCGCCACCAGCAGCCTGTCCAGGAAGCGCGACAGGCGGAGGAGCCGTCGCCACGCGAATGGCCGCCCGTCCGCCCGGTAGTTCGAGAAGCCGATGACCACCGCCGTCTCCTCCCCGAAGCGCGAAAGCATCCCCCGCGCCCACGAGGAGGAGGCGGGGTAACAGTCGGCCTCGGAGAAGAGCAGTATCTCGTGACGCGCCGACAGGACGCCAATGTTGATCGCCAATTTCTTCGTGAACCGGAACTTCGCCCCCGGGTATATCCGCGTGCACCTGAGCCGCGGGTACTCCTCCTGGAGCGCCGACAGTACTTCGGTCGTGTCGTCCTCCGAGCAATCGTCCACCACGATCACCTCGTAATCCTCGCAATCCTGCGTAAGGAATCCCACCAGGTTTTCCCTCAAATCGCTTGCCCTGTTGTGCGCCGTGATAATCACCGAAACGCCTCCCCCGTGCTCCGGGAGAGGCGACAAATCAAGGCCGCGCGAAACCACCACCGCCCTGTACGTCACGTAACACGCGTAGGCGAGGACGAGCAATGACAGCGCTACCAACAGGTAACCACCGCTGCCGATCCCCTCCCAAAAAACCCGAATATCATCCATAAACATATAAGCTACTGCATGCACGAAAAAAACTCCACAAATATACATACTTCCCCCGTAAAAACGGCCGTGAGTCAAAGTTTTTGTCTACTTTCGCTTGATATTTCACTTAAAGAACAACACCACATGAAGCAACAAAAAACCAAAGGAATCATTGGTATTCTGACCGGTGGCGGCGACGTCCCCGGTTTAAATCCTGCCATCCGCGCCGTCACCATCAGGGCATTGCGCGAGGGATACAAAGTGATCGGGATACGCCGCGGGTGGGGCGGTCTCGTCGACATGGTACGCGACCCGCAAGCGGACAATTCGGCACATTACTACGAACTCACGGAGGACATCGTCAACCGCGCGGGACGCACCGGGGGAACCTTCCTCCACACCTCCCGCACGCGGGCGTCGCACGTCCCCCTTGCCCGCGTCCCGCCGCACCTCCAGGACAAGTACAAGGAGGAGATCAACGACCTGACCCCCGAAATCCTCCTGAACCTCGAACACATCGGCATCAACTACCTCATCCCCATCGGTGGCGACGACACCCTCAGCTACGCCGTCCGCCTCAGCCGCGAGGGAGTAAAGGTGGTGGCCATACCCAAAACCATGGACAACGACGTCCCCGGCACCGACTATTGCATCGGCTTCAGCACCTGCATCACCCGCACCATCGCCATGACGCACGATCTCCGCACGTGTGCCGGATCCCACGAGCGTATCCTGGTGCTCGAAGTGTTCGGGCGATACGCCGGCTTCACCGCCATGCTTCCCACCCTCGCGGGCGCCGCCAACCGCTGCGTTATCCCGGAGTACCGGTTCAGCGTCGAGCGTCTGGCCGAGTTGCTCTGCGAGGATCGCTACACCAACCCCAGCAAGTACTCCGTGGTGCTCGTCTCCGAGGGAGCCACCTACGCCGGCGAGGAAAAAATGACCTTCCAGGGCGAGGAGGCCGACATGTTCGGCCACAAAAAACTCGGTGGCATAGGCGACACCATCTCCCTCAAGCTAAAGGAACTCACCCCCCGCTTCAACAGGGGAGAGGTCATCAACACCATCACCCAAAAGCTCGGCTACATGGTGCGATGCGGCGACCCCGATGCCATGGACTCCATCGTCCCCATGGCCTACGGGAACCTCGCCCTCGACCTCATCAACAAGGGGCTGCACGGACGCCTGGTCATCCTCAAGAACGGCCGATATGACAACGCCCCCGTGGAGATCATCACCAGCTCCAAAAAGCTCGTGGACGTCCAGAAGTTCTACAACACGGATCGCCTGCGTCCCATCTACAACAGCTTCGAGTTCATGCCGCAGATGATCCTCTGACCCCCCTCCCCGCGAGGAAAAAAAGACCCGCCACCCGGTCGTATCATCGACCGCCGTGGCGGGTCTCTCGTTTCCCTTCGGCCGCGCGCCTATATATAATAAGGAGCGTCCCCTCTGTCGCGCCCCCCCTCGCGTCGCCCCCGTTCAGCGGAAAGTATTGCTACCCCTCCTGACGACGTGCGTCTTCCCGTTCACGATAAGCGTGAAAGGCTCGTTCGTCTCCACCTGTATCGCGTGATCATCGCCCACGATATCCGTGATCACCTCCCCGAAGGAGAGATTCTTGATACCGTACAACCCGCCCCTCGCCCGTCGCCACTCCACCACGCGCGCGTTCGCGTCCACGCGGTGAAAACCGAGCACGTTCTCGATAAACAGCGCGACGGGGACAAGGGCGGACAGCCCATCCTCCTCGCCGGGCGCGTCCCCGTTCACGAAACCGGCATACCGGTAAAGCAACAGGTCATACGCCAGCTCCTCCGCCTCCCGGAGATGCCCGTACCGCTCCAGCGCCTTGATGGCGATGTAAGCCGCCAGCGCCCGACCGTCATCGTGCCCCTCGTCAACACCCCCCGCGGCGAAACCGGGAAACCCTCCCCCGGCAGTCACCCGCGGGAACTCCTCCCTGAAAGCGCTCGTGTCCATCGCCACCGCCGCCATCCGCCGCCCTTGTGCCGCGGAAGGGATCTCGGCCAGCATCGCCCAGTACGCGGAAATCATCCTCGCGCGGGCGCTACCGGCAGCGTCACCGGCGGGATCGAGGTAAAAACCCTCCGTCCCGTCCCAGTAGACCTTGTTCATCATCGCCTTCAGATCCCGGTGCCGCTTCTGGTAGGCGCGAGCCACCTCCCGCCGGTCAATCACCCCGGCCAGCCGCGAGACGCTCAGCGCCGACAACGCCTGTCGCGCCACCAGCTCCCCGGCTACCGTCGCGTCCCCGGCCGGCGCGTCGGCACCGGCGAAAGCGCGTCGCGACAGCCGCCCGTCGTCCAGCAACGCGCGGAGCCTTGCCCGGTCGGCGGTAAAGCGAAAAAGCTCCTCCTCCACCCACTCCAGCGGCAGCGGGTTGCCCGCCCGTCCGGCGCCTGCCCCCTCCACCTCGGCGGCATACGCCCCGTCCAGCGCGGCAGCGGCGGGCAGCGACGCCGGCGCGTACTTGTACGCGAGCGCCATGAACGCCCCGTCGCCTCCCGTCGTCGCGTTGCCCGACTCCCTGGCGCGCGCCCACACCCGTTGCCAGGCGTCCCAGTAGAAATCAACCAGCCCGGGGTACGGGTGAAAAACGGGTTGCGGCAGCAAATCCCGGTCGAATTGCACGCGTTGGCCGTCGGCGCGCGGCGACACCAGCATCAACAAAAACATCCACGAAACTATCCTGTATCTCATAACTATGGTTCAACGTGCCGCGAATGTAGACAAATATTGATGATTTGAAAGAAAAACTCTACCTTCGTCGACGAAATAAAAAGGCGACGACGACGGCCATTTTCCCCGACGCGCCCGCGACAATCCCCTCATTCAACACCAAATACGATAGATGAAAAAGACACGCGA
>JAIRXZ010000106.1 GCA_031267995.1 Odoribacteraceae bacterium
ACGCGTGCTTTTAAGCCAAAGACGCGTGCTTTTGAGCCAAAAGCACGTGCTTTTAAGCCAAAGACGCGTGCTTTTGAGCCAAAAGCACGTGCTTTTGAGCCAAAGACGCGTGCTTTTAAGCTAAAAGCACGCGCTTCTCGTGGAAAAGCACGCGCTTCTCGTGGAAAAGCACGCGCTTCTCGTGAAAAAGCACGCGCTTTTCGCGAGAAAGCACGCGCTTTTCGTGAGAAAGCACGCGCTTCTCGTGAAGCGAGGAGCGGGGCGGGCAACTGAAGGCCACGCCCGAAGGTTTTTTAGTTCGAGGGATTTTTTTGCCTCGCCGACCGGGGTGTTTTCGTGATGGTTGTTCCCGCGGGAGTGTTATTCCGCTTGGGGATTTCCCGCGGGCCGCTCGCCGGCGAGGAATGTTTTGTAGGCTTCAGTGGCGGTGGCGATGGGGGCGGCGATGTCGTCGATCGGTTCGAGGGGGAATAGCTTGACGCCCGGCTTGCCGAGGATGGTTGTTTTTTGCCAGGTGCCTACCACGCGGCCGTCGCGGAGGATGGCGGGGGAGAAGGTGCCGTTGACGGTGACGACGCGGCGGCGGTGAACGGCGTCGAGGGGGAGCGACCTGTCCTTGTAGGCAAGGAGGTACTCGTCGAAGGCGGGAAGGAGGTGGACGAGGGTCCTGCCGGGGGGCGGCGGCGGGAGAGGGGCGAGGGTGGACGGCGGACGACGCTCGTCCGGCATGCCGAAGCGGGTTTCGAGGTTGAGGAGGTAGACGGCGCGGCGGGCGTCCTCGGCGATGAGTCCCGCCCACCAGGCGAAATCGGTGGTGGTGGCGGGGGAGTGGCTCCTGAAGTACCTGGCGGCAAGGATGTAGAGGGATTCGTCCTGGAGGATGGGGGGGACGGGGGGAACGCGCTCCTCGAGGAGGGCGTAGGTGATCTCTGCGCCGCGGTCGGGGCCGCTGCAGACGATTCCCTCGGTCTCGGCGCGGAACATGAAGTGGATCATCCTGGAGGTGTCAACGGGGATGCCGGCGGAGGCGAGGACGACGGCGATTTCCTTGCGGGTGAGGTGGTTGCCGCCGGCGAGCGCCCGCTCGATGAGGTTGTTGCAGGTGGTGTAGAGAGGCTCGGTGATTTCTAATTCTTTGTCGCGGGCGGCGCCGACTACCTTGAGGCGATGGCGGTTGAGCTGGAGCATCCAGCGGATGTCGACGGCGGGGACGTAGTGCCACGTGGGACGCATGACGTGCGTCCGGAGGATGTCGCCGCGGTCGAGGGCGGCGTCCACTTCCCGGATGGTGGCGGAACGAAGACGGCTGCCGATGGCCCATTTGGCCATGTCGCGGTTTTGCGCTTGCATGGCGCCCATCCAGGTGACGAGGGCGACGGGGTCGTTGTACATGGGGTTGACGAGCTGATGGCGCTCCAGGCGCGTGCGAAGTTGTGCATTCATGGTTTTCGTTTGTTTGTGAGGGTTATGGGGGTTCGTTTTTGATGCGCGCGGGGGGATCGCGGCGTGGTGTGGTGTTCCGCGAGTTGGTTCGTTTTCGGCATGAGTTGTTCCCCGCCCGTTTCGATCCTGTTCATGATCGGCACGAGTTGTTCCCCACCTGTCGCGAGTTGCTTCGTTTTCAACACGAGGAGCCTCGCTTCCGGTGTCCGGTAGCTCATAATCAGTGCGAGTAGTCCCCCGTCCATTTCGATCCTGTTCACAATCGGCGCGAGTTGTTCCCCGCCTGTCGCGAGTTGCTTCGCGGTTGGCGTGAGGGGCGGGGCAGTTGTAGCGAGGGGATTCACGTTTGTTATGGTTTGGTTCACGTTTGGTTGTTGGGGGAGGGGGGCGGGGAGGGGGGAAGGGAGGGGTGTCGATGTCGACGTGCGGTTACATTTTCTCCCAAAGTCGTCCGGGGATCAATCTCGCCAGGAGCATGATGGGACGCCACCTGCCGGGGAGGATGACGCTCCGCTTCCCGCGCTCGATAGCCCTGAAGATGAGGCGCGCGCCTTTTTCGAGGGAGATGGAGAGGGGATAGTCGCGTTGCAGGAGTTCCGTGCGGATGAAGCCGGGGAGTATGGTGGTGAAGGTGAGGGGGATGTTTTCGCGGCGGGCTTTCCGCGCCAGGCAGGAGGTGTAGTGGGTGACGTAGCGCTTGGTGGCGCTGTAGGCGGGCGCCTCGTCGAGGGGTTTTATGCCGGCGATGGAGCTGATGACGGCGATGTGGCCGGGGGCGCCGCTCGCCTTGAAGTGGTTGTAGGCGCGGATGACGAGGCGGGTGAAGCCGACGGCGTTGGTGTGGAGGGTGTCCATCTCGATGTCGGGGAGGAGGGTTTTGGACTGGGATCCCGTGCCGGCGTTGTAGATGAAGAGGTCGACGCCGCGCGTTTCCCGGATTAGCTCGTCGAGGAGGGAGAGGCTCTCTTCCGACCTGACGTCCATGATTTTGGCGTGCGCGAGGTGGGGGTATTGTTGGCGGATTTCGTCCAGTTTTTCGGCGCGCCGCCCGGTGATGCCCACGGTGTGGCCGCGTTCGAGGTAGCGGAGGGCGAGTTCCCTGCCGATGCCGGATGATGCCCCGATGATGATGATTTTTTTGCCCGTGGGCGCGTGTTCGCGGCTCATGGCGGGCTATATGTCGACGCGGCCGCGCCCTTTTTCGCGGATCTTGCGGATGGCGTTTTCGGCGGAGTTTTGTTCGGCTTCTTTCTTGGATGATCCGACGCCTTTGCCCATGACCTTATCGTCGATGGTGACGGTGGTGATGAATTTGGCTTGTCGGCCGCGGGGCGCCTCGACGGTGGTGATGTTTAGCTCGATTTTGTTTTTTTGTCCCCACTCGATGAGGCGGCTCTTGTAGTTTTTGTCGACGTGGACGAGTTCCTGCAGGTTGACGTAGCGGGGGAGGATGTATTCCTCGAAGAAGTTTTTGGTTTTCACGTAGCCCTGGTCGAGGTAGATGGCGCCGGTGAAGGCTTCAAAGACGTCGCCGTAGATGTGTTTATTTTTGGAGATGTCCGAGCGGGAGACGACCTCCTTGTCCAGCCCCATGCGGGTGGCGATGTCGTTGAGCGATTCCCTGCTGACGATTTTCGAGCGGAGGCGCGTGAGTTCGCCCTCGTCCTGCTTGGGAAAGAATTTGTAGAGTATTTCCGCGACGATGGCGCCCAGGATGGCGTCCCCGAGGAATTCCAACCGCTCGTAGTTGAGGACGGCGCCGCTTTTTGTGTATTTGGAGGCGGATCTGTGAAGGAGCGCCAGGTCGTAGAGGCCTTTGTTTCGCGGGATGAACCCGAGTTCAGCGAATGATAATCCATGAAACTTCTCCTTCCCTCGAAGGTTAAGTTTCATGGATTGAATGATCTTACCGAACACCACGTGAGCTTTTAAGGATCATTTTTTGAAGACGATGCAGGCGTTGTGGCCGCCGAAGCCGAAGGTGTTGCTGATGGCCACGTTGATGTTTTTTTCCTGCGCTTTGTTGAAGGTGAAGTTCAGCCCCGGGTCGAGTTCCGGGTCGGGGGTGCTGCAGTTGATGGTGGGCGGCACGACGTTGTTTTTGACGGCCAGCACGCAGACGATGGCTTCGAGGGCACCGGCGGCTCCCAGGAGGTGTCCCGTCATGGATTTGGAGGAGCTGATGTTTAGCCGGTAGGCCTGCTCGCCGAATGCTTTGGTGATGGCTTTCGGCTCGGCGATGTCGCCCAGGCCTGTGGAGGTGCCGTGCACGTTGATGTAGTCAACGTCTGCCGGTGTTATTCCGGCGTCTTCCACGGCCAGGAGCATCACGTCGGCCGCACCCTCGCCATCGGGGTCTGGGGCGGTCATGTGGTAGGCGTCCCCGTTGGAGGCTCCCCCGACGAGTTCGGCGTACACGCGCGCTCCCCGTTTGATGGCGTGTTCGTACTCTTCGACGACGAGGCATGCCCCGCCTTCCCCGATGACAAAGCCGTCCCTCTCCTTGTCGAAGGGGCGGGAGGCAGTTTTCGGGTCGTCGTTGCGCGTGGAGAGCGCTTTCATGGAGTTGAACCCGCCCACGCCTGCTTGCGTGATGGCGGCTTCCGATCCCCCGGCGATGATGACGTCGGCCTTCCCCAGCCGAATGAGGTTTAATGCATCCACCAGCGCGTGGGCGGAGGAGGCGCACGCGGAGACGGTCGTGTAGCTCGGCCCTTTTAACCCGTACTCTATGGAGATCAGGGCGCCGCCCATGTTGGCGATCATCTTCGGGATGAAGAACGGGCTGAATCTGGGAGTACCGTCGCCCAGGACGAATGTCTTGCACTCTTCAAAGAATGTTTCGAGACCTCCTATGCCGGCACCCCAGATCACGCCAAACCTTTTCTTGTTTTCTTGTTCGAGGTTGATGCCCGAATCTTTGATGGCTTCCTTCGCCGCGATCAGCCCGAATTGGGCGTAGAGGTCTAATTTGCGCGCCTCTTTTTTGTCGAAGTATTCCGTCGGTTCGTAGTTCTTTACCTCGCAAGCGAACTGGGTACGAAAATTGGATGCATCAAAACGAGTAATCGGGCCGGCGCCGCTGACGCCATTGACCAGGTTCTCCCAGAACTCCGGGACGGAGTGTCCGAGGGGATTGATGGTACCCAGACCGGTAACTACTACTCGTTTGAGATTCATAGTTTTCGATATTAAGATTACTGGATGCTGTCTTTTACATAAGCGATGGCGTCGCTCACGGTGACGATTTTCTCGGCCTGGTCGTCCGGAATGGTGATGTTGAATTCCTTTTCCAGTTCCATGATCAATTCTACGGTATCCAAAGAGTCAGCTCCCAGGTCGTTCGTGAAGGTTGCTTCCGGTTTCACCTCTGATTCATCGACTCCCAATTTGTCGACGATGATAGCTTGCACTCTAGTCGTAATGTCGGACATAATTTTCAATTTTAGAATTAGACATTTAATTTCACTCTTGCGTTTCTGTATTGAGTGTCGCTTGACCCTCAAAGTTCGGCGGCAAAGTTAGAGAATTTATTTTTCTAAGAAAATTTTTTCGAGTGAATAAAGTTTTCATACCTTTATGCCGCTGACTTTTAATTTCTTACATGATGAGAAACATCGTAATATTCGCCTCTGGATCAGGTTCTAACGCCGAAAACATTGTGAATTATTTTGCGAATGATCCTTTGAACAGGGTTATCTCCATCTTCTGCAACTGGCCGGGGGCATACGTGTTGGAACGCGCCGGACGGTTGGGCGTCCCCGTGTTTCTTTTCAACAAGAAGGATCTTGTTGGCTCGCGGCGGGTGCTGGACAAGCTGGAGGAGTTGGGGACGGATCTGGTGGTGCTGGCGGGATTCCTGTGGATGGTGCCGGGGAATATCCTGGAGGCTTTTCCGGGTCGGGTGATCAATATCCACCCTTCGCTGTTGCCCGCGCACGGGGGGGAAGGGATGTACGGGAAGTGGGTGCACGTGGATGTGATCGCGGAGGGCGACCGGGAGAGCGGGATTACCATCCACCTCGTGAACGAGCGTTACGATGAGGGAGATATCATCTTTCAAGCCAGGTGCGATGTCACTTTCCGTGATACCCCGGAAAGCCTGGCGGCGAAGATTCACGACCTGGAGCAGGCCTATTTCCCCGGGGTGATTGAAGATCTCCTGGATAAATTGGGGAAGAGACATTGAATTAACAACACGACTACTTATTACATGAAGAAACACGCAGAAATCCTTACAAAGGCTGCAAAATACGGACTCCCAACATGACCGCCCCTATCACAGAGAAAATCACAATGCCCATGATAACGATATACACGATCGAACCCAAGATAAATCCCAAGATCGAGCCAAATGCCTCTTGGAACTTTGTCCATAAATCGCATTTTTCCATAGCAAAAAATTTTCACGAAAATAGCAAAAAATCATAGGAATAGAAAGTATAGACAAATTATTTGACATCCAAACAATACAAAATTATGAAAAAGCACATGATCATCATTGGCATCTGCCTGTGCGCCATCGCCCTTCCGGCACAAGAGGCGCACCTGATGCGATTCCCGCACTCGGTGGGGGACAAGGTTGTATTTTCCCACGGTGGGGATATTTACACGGTGACGCTCCCCGGTGGAATCGCCCGCAAGTTAACCTCGCACGTCGGTTACGAGATGTTTCCCCGTTTTTCGCCGGACGGCAAGCAGATTGCCTTCACCGGTCAGTACGACGGCAACACGGAGGTCTACATCATCCCCTCCGAGGGTGGCGAACCGCGCCGCCTGACCTACACGGCTACCCTGAAACGGGACGATCCCTCCGACAGGATGGGGCCTAATAATATAGTGATCGGCTGGACGCCGGACGGCAAGCAAGTTCTTTTCCGCTCGCGCTGCCACACGTTCAACGATTTCACGGGACAATTATTCACCGTCCCGGCAGTGGGTGGCCTCCCCGTCGAGGTGCCGTTAAAGAACGGTGGTTTCGCCTCCTTCTCTCCCGACGGCAAGCGGTTGGCTTATAATAGTGTCTTCCGTGAGTTCAGAACCTGGAAGCGGTACATGGGCGGGATGGCTGATGATATTCGCGTCGTGGATTTATCCACGGGAATATCGGAAAAGATCGCCGCCGGCCCCCACCAGGAGATCATCCCCATGTGGGGGAGGGGCGAGGAGATCTTTTTCCTCTCCGACAGGGACAACGTCATGAACCTCTACGCGCACGACCTCTCCACCGGCCAAACGCGGCAGATCACGCGCAACACGGATTACGACATCAAGTTCCCCGCCATCGGCGAAAGCGGAATCGTTTACGAGCAAGGGGGCGAGATTTATCGCTACGACCTTGCCGCGGGAAGCATCGCCAAGATCCCGGTAATCATCGCGAACGACCACCCCTTTGCCCGCCCGGAGTGGCGAGACGTGCGGGAGGAAATTACCGATCGCGTGGCCTCCCCGGACGGCAATCGCGTGTTGGTAGCCGCTCGCGGTGACATCTTCTCCCTGCCGGCGAAAGAGGGCATCACCTACAACCTGACAAACTCCTCCGACGCCAACGACAGGGATCCCGCCTGGTCGCCCGACGGTAAATACATCACCTATATTACTTACAAGCGCGGCCTGTGCACCATCCGCCTCCGCGAGGTAGCCACCGGCGAGGAGCGCGACCTCACCCCCGGCAACGAAAGCTACATCTTTAACTACCGCTGGTCGCCCGACTCCCGCCGCGTTGCCTGGAGCGACAAGCGTCATACCCTGAATATCCTCGATATTAAATCGGGAAAAAACGAAGTCATCGAGCAATCCCCCGTCGGCCCCCTGAACGCCTTCGACTGGTCGCCGGACTCCAAGCTCATTGTCTATGCCCGTCGTCAAAAAACGATGGACGACATCGTCATCCGCGACATCGACGCTAAAAAAACGCACCTGATCACCGACGGTTGGTACGCCGTCTCCTCGCCTGCCTTCAGTGACGACGGCCGTTACCTCCTCTTCACCTCCGCCCGCACCTTTTCCCCGCAATACGGGCGCACGGAGTGGAACCACGTCTACACGCGGATGAACAAAATCTACCTCCTCCCCCTCACCCGCCAGGCGCCCGTCCCTTTCGCCCCGCGTAACGACGGCAAAAGCGCCCCGGAGGAGAAAAAAGGCGACGCCCCCCGCGATTTCACCGACCTGCATCGCCGCGTCATCGAAATTCCCGTCATCGCCTCCGAAAATTACAGCAACCTCCACCTCATCGGTCAGAAACTTTATTACGACCGCGCCGGCGCCACGATGTTCTACGACCTGGAGGCCAAGCAAGAGACCGAAACCAAAGGCCGTCTCCTCTTCAGCGCCGGTTACCCCCGCGGGTTAGCCATCTCCGGCGCCGCCTTCCAGGTGGTAGAGATGCCGGCAACCACCGCCGCCGTCACCAAGGCCGTGCCCCTCGACGGGTTGACGCGTTGGGTAGACTACACCGAGGAGTGGTACCAGATCTACGACGAAAGCTGGTGGCAAATGCGCGAATTTTTCTACGCCAAAAACATGCATGGCGTCGACTGGCCGGCCATCCGCGAAAAATACGACCACATCGCCCGCAACCTCGCCCACCGCGTAGACCTCACCTACCTCATCGGGGAGATGATTGCCGAGCTAAACGTCGGCCACGCCTACTCGCAGAATGGCGACCATCCCCGCGCCCCCCGCATCCCCACCGGACTCCTTGGCGCCGGCGTCGAGAAGCACCCCTCCGGCTACTTCCGCGTGACCGAAGTCATCGAAGGCGCCAACTGGTCGCCCTCCACCCGTTCGCCCCTCACCATGCCCGGCGTCGACGTCAAGGCGGGCGACTACATCCTTGCCGTTGACGGCCGTTCCCTCCTCGACGTCGACAACATCCACGCCACCCTCCTCGGCAAGGCGGGAAAAACGGTAGAACTCACCGTCAACACCACCCCCTCCCTCTCCGGCGCCCGCGACGTCCTCGTCACCCCCCTCCACGACGAGGCGGAACTCCGCTACTACCGCTGGGTACAGGACAACATCCGCCGCGTCAGCGAAGCCACGGGCGGCCGCGTCGGCTACATCCACATCCCCGACATGGGCGTTCCCGGCCTCAACGAATTCGCCAAGCACTACTACCCGCAGCTCAACAAGCAAGCCCTCATCATCGACGACCGCGGCAACGGCGGCGGCAACGTCTCCCCCATGATTGCCGAGCGCCTCCAGCGCACCCCCGATTTCTACACCATGCACACCAACCAGGAGGAGGGATCCGTCAGCCCCGTCGGCACCTTTGTCGGCCCGAAAGTTCTCCTCGTCAACGAATACTCCGCCTCCGACGGCGACCTCTTCCCCTACCGTTTCCGCCACAACCACCTCGGCGCCATCATCGGTCGGCGCACCTGGGGCGGCGTTGTCGGCTACAGTGGCTCCATCCGCGTTGTTGATGGAGGCTCCATCGTCACCCCCTCCTACGCCCCGTTTGCCGCCGACGGCTCCGGCTTCATCATCGAGGGAGAAGGCGTCGCGCCCGACATCGAGGTAGAAAACGACCCCTTCCGCGAGTACCTCGGCGAGGACAGCCAGCTCGAAAAAGCCATCGAGGTAATCCTCCAGCAACTCGAAAGCGACACCCGTCCCGCCCCCCCCATCCCCCCGTTCCCCGACAAATCCGCCGGAAAAACCTCCGGAACCCCCGCCGCCAAGCGCTAACCCCGGAAGCGAAACATGCGACACCTCCCCACCCTTCTCCTCCTCCTCGCCCTTGCCGCGGGAGGAGCGCGTGCGGACAATCCCCCCAAGCGGGAATTTCGCGGCGCGTGGATCCAAACCGTCTTCCAGGGCGAGTACAGCAAGATGACCCCCGACCCGCTCCGCGCCGACCTCACCCGCAAGCTCGACGCCCTCCAGTCGTGCGGCATCAACGCCATCCTCTTCCAGGTGCGCCCCGAAGCCGACGCCTGGTACGCCTCCCGCCTGGAGCCGTGGAGCCGCTTCCTCACCGGCAAGCAGGGCATCCCCCCCGACCCCTTCTTTGACCCCACCACCTTCCTCGTCCGCGAGTGCCACCGCCGCAACATGGAGTTCCACGCCTGGATCAACCCCTACCGCGCCGGCACCTCCGGCACGGCAAACCTGGCCGACGACCACGTATACCACGCCCACCCCGAATGGTTTGTCCTGTACAACAACCAGCTCCTTTTCGACCCCGGCGTCCCCGCCTGTCGCCGCCACCTTTGCGACGTCGCGCGGGACATCGTCAGCCGCTACGACGTGGACGCCATCCACGTGGACGACTACTTCTACCCCTACCCCGTGCCCGGCGTCCCCTTCCCCGACGACAACAGCTTCCGCGACCACGGCGGCAAATTCGCCCCCGACCGCCGTGCCGACTGGCGCCGCGACAACGTCAACCGCCTGGTGCGCGACCTCAAGAAAACAATCAGCCAAACAAAACCCTGGGTACGCTTCGGCGTCAGCCCCTTCGGCATCTACCGCAACCTCCGCGACTTCCCCGGCGGCAGCGACACCCGCGGACTCCAAAACTACAGCGACCTCTACGCCGACGTCATCCTCTGGGCGCGCGAGGGATGGATCGACTACCTCATCCCGCAACTCTACTGGGAAATCGGCCACACCGCCGCCGACTACACCACCCTCGCCCGCTGGTGGAACGAAAACACCCCCCGCGGCATCCACCTCTACATCGGCCAGGACGTCGCCCGCACCATCACCCAGGGCGCCCTCGCCGCCAAAATGAACATCGCCCGCGCCCTCCCCGGCGTCTCCGGAAACTGCTTTTGGCCGGCCAACGAAATCCTCCGCGACAACGGGGGAATCGCCGACAGCCTCCGCCTCCGCTACCACCGTCACCCCGCCCTGCCCCCGGCCTACACCCGCATCTCCACCCGTCGACCCGCCCGCGTCTCGCGCCTCACCGCCCGCCGCGGCGAGGAGGGCTACGAACTCTCGTGGCAAGCCACCGGCGAGCGCGGCAAAACCACGGACACCCGCTACTTCGTCATCTACTGCTTCGCCCCCGGCGACCGCCAGGACATCGACGACCCCGCCAAAATCGTCGCCATCACCCGCCGCACCAGCTGCTTCCTCCCCGTCAGCGGCCGCCTCGTTCCCTACCGCTTCATCATCACCGCCGTCGACCGCCTCCACAACGAATCGCGGGGGCGCCGCGTCACCCTGAAGCTATGACCAAACATTTTCCCCGGCAGCCCGCTAAACCTTTGCCCCCGTCGCTTGTCTATAGAAGTGCGTGAAACGAAAGATAAAATCACGCGTCGATAATCACTAAAAAACGAAAAAAACATGAAAACAACAACCTTCATCCTTGCCATCGCCCTCGCCACCTGCACGCTGGGCGTCACGGCACAACAACGCGGCGGCGGCCAAAGAACCTCCCCGGAAGAGATGCTCAAACAACGGGTAGAAGCCGTGAAAAAAGAGGTAAAACTCACCGCCGACCAGGAAAAACAAGTCACCACCCTCTTCACCGAAACGCAGAAAAAGCGCGCGGAAATGTTCCAAAACACCCAGGGTGGCGGACGCGGCAACTGGGAAGCCAACCGCGAAAAACTCCAAAAGCTACAGGACGAAGAAAACGAAGCCATGAAAAAAATCCTGACCGAGGAGCAAAACAAAACCTACGTCGCCTACCTCGAAAAACAACGCAAGGAGATGGAAGAGCGGATGCGCTCCCGCGGCCAGGGACAGGGAGGACGCCCCGATGGCGGCGCCCCACAAGGACGGCCGGGCGGCGGCCAACGCTAAACCGGAAACCTTCGCGGACAATCCCCAGGAAGATGATCCTGGGGATTGTTATTTAACGCGCCTTCCCCCGCCCGTCGGCCTCCCCGCGGGAGTCGTCGCGATTCTTCCGGGGATTAACACTACCTTCGCGGGGAAGACGGGAAAAGGAAAAGGGCTGCCGACCGACACCCCCCACCGCGCCGCCGCTCGCCCCCACCCCGCCGCCAACAGAAAATAAACCTTTAAAACGAGAAACATGAAAACAACGATCTTCATCCTGGCGACCCTCCTCGCGGTCGCCGCCGCGGACGCCACCGCGCAGACGCGGGGAACGCCGGCAGAGATGATACAAAAACGGGTGGACAACATCCGGAAAGAGGTAACCATCACCGACGACCAGGCCAAAAAACTATCCGCCATCTTCCTGGAAACCATGAATAAGCGCGACGAACTCTTCGCCAGCCGCGGGACAGACGGCCGCGAAGCCGCCCGCGAAAAACTCGCCAAGGTAAAAGAGGACGAGGAAGCCAAAATCAAAAAACTCCTCACCGCCGACCAGTTCAAGGCCTACACCGCCTACCTCGAAAAACAACGCAAGGAAGCCGAGGAACGCAGCCGCGCGCAGCAACGGCAACCCCCCGGGTAACCCCGTCCCTCCCGTGAAACCGACGGGGCGCCCCCCGTCACAAACGCCAACGGCGCCGCGGCCATTCACCGCGGCGCCGTTTCGTTTTTCGCCGTCGCCGCTTCCCGTCCCGTTGTCGTCGAGGCCATTGACCCCGTCACCGTTTCGTTTCCCTTCATCGTCGCGGCCATCGTCCCCGTCGCCGCCTCGTTCCCTCCCGTCATCGCCCCCGTCATCTCGGCCATCCCCCTCTCC
>JAIRXZ010000155.1 GCA_031267995.1 Odoribacteraceae bacterium
AAGTTATTGTTTCATTCTTTGTTCCGCTTCAATCATTTCAGCTGGAGATATATGAACAATTTGTACGTATATTCCCCGAAAATGGATGCGAAAACAAATCGTAAAATCGAAAAAAAGTCACCAGGCAAAGACTTTTTAACGCAAACAGATTGGAAATAGAAGCAGAAGTCGATCCATATCGCCTCCTCGCGGGGAGAGGGGCAGTTGGTGGGCGGGTATCTCGGAACTTGAAAAAATTGGAACGAGTAGCTTGTTGTCCGCGGGGAATCAGAAAAAATCGTGTACATTTGCCCCCGTGAAAAAACAAAACACGATATGACACGCCGATTTTATCATAGCCTCTCCTATTATTACTTTTATCGCGACGAAAGTAAGACAGGACGCGTATGACCCGGACGAAACGATATGCATGAACACGCGAGGATCCTGTCAGAAATGGCAGGATCCTCTGCTTTAATACCCGAACGAATAACAAACGCGCAAACAAACAACACGAACAAACAACACACACACGAATAACAAAGCACGATGAAAAGAGTAGCCATTCAAGGAGTAGAGGGCGCCTACCACGAGATTGCCGCCCGCGCCTATTTCAAAGCCCGCGGCGAGGAGGAGGTTGAAATCCTCCCCCGCGCCCGCTTCAAGGACGTGATCGCGGCCGCGCAGGAAGACGCCGGCATCACCGGCATCATGGCCATAGAGAACACCATCGCCGGCAGCCTGTTGCAAAATCACGAGCTGATCCGGGTCAGCGGCCTGGTGGTGGTGGGCGAGCAAAAAACCCGCGTCACGCACACCCTGGCCGCCTTGCCGGGCGATCGGCTGGAGAGCATCGCGGAGGTGCACTCGCACCCCATTGCCCTGATGCAGTGCGCCGATTACCTGGAGGCGATGCCCGGCGTGAAGGTGGTAGAGGAGGAGGACACGGCGTTGAGCGCCCGCCTGATCGCGCAACGGGGCATGAGGGGACACGCCGCCATCTGCAGTCGGCTGGCGGCCGGGCTGCACGGCCTGGAGGTGCTGGACGAGGGAATAGAAACCAACAAGCGGAATTTCACCCGCTTCCTCCTGCTGTCCAACGCCGAGGCGGCGCGGGACGAGGAGGCCATCACCAAATCCTCCGTGGTGTTCACGCTCCCGCACGCGGAGGGGAGTTTGTCGCGGGTGCTGACGATCTTCTCGTTTTACGGTCTGAACCTGACGAAGATCCAGTCGTTGCCCATCATCGGTCGCGAGTGGGAGTACCTCTTTTACGTCGACCTCACGTTCAACGACCCGCTGAAATACCGCCAAGGCGTGGAGGCCGCCCGTCCCCTCACGCGCGACTTCAACATCCTGGGCGAATACGCGGAATACCAGCACCATGACGAGCGCGAGTAACCCATCGCCCTTCCGTCCGGCGCGGCGGATGGAGGCCATCAGCGAGTACTACTTCTCGCGTAAGTTGAAGGAGATCGCGGAGATGAACGCCGCGGGCGCGTCGATCATCAACCTGGGCGTGGGCAGTCCCGACCTGCCTCCCGGCGCGGAGACCATCGGCGCCCTGTGCACGGCGGCAACGGCGTCGGACGCCCACGGCTACCAGTCGTACGCCGGCATCCCGGAGCTGCGCCAGGCCTTCGCCCGCTGGTACGCCCGCTGGTACGGGGTGACGTTAGACCCTGGAAGCGAGATACTGCCGCTGGCGGGATCGAAGGAGGGCATCCTGCACCTCGCCCTGGCCTTCCTCGACCCCGGCGACGGGGTGCTGGTGCCCGATCCCGGCTACCCCACCTACACCTCGGCCAGCCGCCTGGCGGGGGCGCGGGTGATTCCCTACGACCTGCTGGAGCGGCGCGGGTGGCAGCCCGACTGGGAGGCGTTGGAGGCGATGGATCTCGCGGGGGTGCGGGTGATGTGGGCGAATTATCCCCACATGCCCACGGGCGCGCCCGCCACGCGGGAGACGCTGGAGCGTCTGGTGGCGTTCGGGCGGCGACACGGCATCGTCATCTGCCACGACAACCCCTACAGCGTCATCCGCAACCGCCGTCCGGCAAGCATCCTGGAGGTGCCCGGCGCGCTGGAGACGTGCGTGGAGCTAAACTCCCTGAGCAAGTCGCACAACATGCCGGGATGGCGCGTGGCCATGCTGGCGTCCAACGCCCGGTTTGTCTCGTGGGCGCTCAAGGCCAAGAGCAACATCGACAGCGGTCAATTTCGCCCCGTGATGCTGGCGGCGGCGCGGGCGCTGGATGCCCCGTCGTCGTGGTACGAGGAGAATAATAGGGCGTACGCCCGCCGGTCGGTCATCGTGGAGGCGATGGCTCGGCGGCTCGGCTGCACGCCCGCCCCCGGTCAGGAGGGGCTATTCCTCTGGTGCCGCGCCCCCGGCGGCGACGGTGAGGCGCTGGCCGACGCGGTTTTGCATCGCGCCCGCGTCTTCATCACGCCGGGATTCATCTTCGGGCGCAACGGCGCCGGGTACGTCCGTTTCTCGCTCTGCCGCGGGGAGGACGAGCTGCGCGAGGCCGCGCGCAGGATCAACGATAACATGTAAAAACCAACACCATGAAAATACAAATCCTCGGCGCCGGCAAGATGGGCGCCTTCTTCGCCGACGCGCTCAGCGTCAATCACGAGGTGGCCATCCTCGACCGCCGGCCGGAACGCCTCCGCTTCACCTACCACTGCGCCCGCATGGACGATCCGCGGGAGATCGCCGACTTCGCCCCCGACCTGCTGCTCAACGCGGCCACCTTGCGTTACACCGTCGACGCCTTCCGCCAGGCGTTGCCCTACTTGCCGCCGGCCTGCATCCTCTCGGACATCGCCTCCGTCAAAACGGGCTTGCGGGAGTTCTACGAGGAGGCGTCGCGTCCCTTCGTCTCCACCCACCCGATGTTTGGCCCCACGTTCGCCAACCTTGCCAGCCTGTCGTCGGAGAACGCCATCATCATCGCCGAGTCGTCGGAGGCGGGCAAGGCCTTCTTCCGCGAGTTATACGGATCGTTGAACCTGAGAATCTTCGAGTACTCCTTCGAGGAGCACGACGAGACGATCGCCTACTCGCTCTCCATCCCCTTCGCGTCCACGCTCGTCTTCGCCTCCGTGATGAAGCGTCAGGAGGCGCCCGGCACCACCTTCAAAAAGCACATGGAGATAGCCCGCGGCCTCCTCTCCGAGGACGATTACCTGCTGACGGAGATACTCTTCAACCCCCACACCCCCCGCCAGCTGGAGCAGATCAGGCACGAGCTGGCGACGCTCCTGGAGATCGTCAAGGCGCGCGACCCGGCGGCCATGCGGGAGTTCCTCCGGGGCGTCAGGCAGAAGATCGAGTAAATTACTCCACGGTGACGGACTTCGCCAGGTTGCGCGGCTGATCCACGTTGCACCCGCGCGCCACGGCCACGTGATACGCAAACAGTTGCAGCGGCACCACCGCCAGCAGCGGGGAGAGCGCCACGTGGCACGGGGGGATCTCGATCACCTGGTCGGCCAACCCCCGGATCTCCTCGTTCCCGCGGGTGGCGATGGCGATCACCTTGCCCCCGCGCGCCTTCACCTCCTGGATATTGCCTGCCGTTTTGTCGTAAAGTTTATCGCTGGTAGCTATCGCGAACACGGGCATCCGTTCGTCCACCAGGGCGATGGGGCCGTGCTTCATCTCGGCAGCGGGATATCCTTCGGCGTGGATGTACGATATCTCCTTCAGTTTCAGCGCCCCCTCCAGCGCAACGGGAAAGAGGATGCCCCGGCCGAGGAACAGGGCGTTGGGCGACTCCTTGTACAGCTCGGCGATCTCCTTGATCCTCCCCTCCTGCTCCAGCACGGTAGCAATCATCTCCGGCACCCGCGTCAGCTCGCTCACCAGGGCGCGATACTCCGCGGCATCCAGCACCCGCCGCTTGCTGCCCAGGAGGAAAGCCATCATTGCCAGCACGGTAATCTGCGACGTGAACGCCTTGGTGCTGGCCACGCCGATTTCGATGCCGGCGCGGGTATAAACGCCCGCCTCCGTCTCGCGGGAGATCGACGACCCCGCCACGTTGCATATTCCCAGGCAGGTAGCCCCCGTTCCCTTCACGCGGCGGATGGCTGCCAGGGTGTCGGCCGTCTCGCCGCTTTGCGAGATGGCAATCACCAGGTCGCCCTCGCCCACGATCGGGTCGCGGTACCTGAACTCCGACGCGTACTCCACCTCCACGGGCACGCGCGCGTACTCCTCCAGCAGGTACTCGCCCACCAGCGCCGCGTGCCACGACGTCCCGCACGCCACGATGATCACCCGCCGCGCCTCCACCAGCCGGGGCATCACGTCCAGGATGCCGCCGAGGACAATCTTGTCGCCATCCGCCGCCACGCGCCCGCGGAAGGTATCCGTCACCGAAAACGGCTGCTCGTGAATCTCCTTCAGCATGAAATGCGGGAACTCCCCCTTGTCGGCGTTGGCTATGGAGAGCTTGATAGTCTTGATCTCCGGCGTCTTCACGTCGTTATACAGATCCTTCAGGTCGAGCGCCGAGGGGGTGATGACGGCCACCTCCTCGTCGTTCATGTAGATCACGCGGTCGGTATACTCTATAATAGGCATCGCGTCCGAGGCGAGAAAGTACTCCCCCTCGCCCACGCCAATCACCAGCGGGCTACCCTTGCGGGCGGCCAGCAGCTTGCCCGGTTCGCGATCGCAGAGGATCACCAGACCGTACGCGCCCACCACCCGCGTCAATGCCAGGCGCACGGCCAGCTCCGCGCTGACGTTTTGCTCCAGGTACGTGTCCTCGATGAGGTTGGCCAGCACCTCCGTGTCCGTTTCGCTGCGGAAAGTATATCCCCGGCGGACGAGTTCGCGTCGCAAGTGGGCGTGATTCTCGATAATGCCGTTGTGCACCACGTGAAAGATGCCGCGCTCGGAGGCGTGCGGGTGTGCATTCGCGTCGCTGGGTTCGCCGTGGGTTGCCCAGCGGGTGTGCCCCATGCCGATGGATCCCCCCACCTCCTTGTCGCGGGCGAGGGCTTGCAGATCCTTCACCCGCCCCTTGCACTTGTACACGCGGATGCCCCCGTTGGCGAGGGCGATGCCAGCGGAGTCGTAACCGCGGTACTCGAGACGTTGCAGTCCCTTGATCAGAATGGGGTAAGCCGTCCGCTCCCCCACGTAAGCAACAATTCCACACATGTCGTTTCTTTTTTTTACTTGTTTTATTTTGGTTTATGTTGGTAATGCAGCGCCCGCGAGGGGCAATTGGCTGAAAAAAGGCCGTTTTGACCCGCGAAAGTATGCCATCAGCCGGCGGCGCGCTTTCCTGGGTCAGGATTATTAGCCGGCGGCCGTCGGCGCGTTATCCTGGGTCAATATTATTAGCCGTCGGCCGTCGGGGGCTTATCCTGACCCAGAATTGTTCGCCAACGGCTGATGGACTATTGTCGGGCGTCCAGACGGTCTGCCGACGGCCGACGGGGGGTTGTCGGGCGCCCCGATAGGTTGCCGACGGCCGGCGGCATACCGTCGCGTGTCGCGGACGACCCGCCGACGGCCGGCGGCATGGCGTCGCGTGTTGCCGACGACGTGCCGACGGCCGGCGGCATAGCGTCATGCCTCCCCGTTTGTTGGCCGCAGGCGGGCGAGCTTGTCGCGGACAGTATCGTGCAGTCGACTTTTCCGTTCGATATGTTCGAGGATGCCGCGGACGGCGGGATGATCGTCGAACTCCCCGCGGACATTCTCGAAATCGGAGAGCCGTGTCTCCTCGGTGCCGTCGATGCCGAAGCCGACGCGCGATTTCAGGGTAAACTCCTTGCGGGCATCCTCGAACATCAGGCGGTCGAGGGTGACAACGGCCTCCTTCCACTCGCCGACGAAGGCCTCCAGGCGCGCCGGCAGCACGTCGCGGAGATCGATGCCCGCCTCGCTCTGGAGGCGGGATACCGTCCAGTTCCATGCCCACTCGTCGTAGCGTTGTTTCCACTCGCGGAAGGTGTCGTTCATCACGCCGGGGGTGGTGATGTCGCCCCGCTCGATGGCGGCGATGAGGCGGCCGACCTCCTCCTCCGGCACCAGCAGCCCGGCGATGTCCGCCCACTCGCCGGTACCCGCTTCGGAGGTGGGGGCGAGTATCTCGCGAGCCTCCTGCAACGTGTCGAAAGTAGCGGCAGCCAGCCGGTTGACGATGCCGTTGCCGAGGAACTTCGTGATGCCAAGCCGGTAGAGGTAGAGGCCGCGTTTGAGGGCGCGATGGGTGATCTTGGCGCTGTTGTACATGTAATGTTCGGAGGTGCGACCGGATACCCGTTCGAGCTGGAGGAGAATGTCGCGACCCTTGATCATCTTCTGCACGGAGTAGGGACTGAGCATGTTAAAGATGATATTATCCAGCGGACGGGGGCCTACCCGGCGGTCGCGTTGCGGCCATTTTTGCACGTCGCGGATGGTGCCGATGCTCCTGAGCGTTACCCCCGGCGCGAGGAAGCTCTCGTCCGTGTTCTCGATGATG
Organism: Odoribacteraceae bacterium; assembly: GCA_031267995.1. GTDB lineage: Bacteria > Bacteroidota > Bacteroidia > Bacteroidales > Marinifilaceae > JAIRKS01. The sequence goes on from JAIRXZ010000155.1 coordinate 6,477, forward strand.
TAAGAGAAGGGCATGTCGGACGTGTCGAGGTTGCGATAATGCCTCCCCATGACGAGGGAGAAGGCGCCGATCTTGGCCGGCCATAATATATAGGAGTCGCTGGCCGTTTTGCTTCCCCGTTCGATAATCCCCTGGTGTATGGGGCCGAGCTTGTACATGTGGTTGCTTTGATTGGAGCCGCTGCCGGCGTTGAGGAAGGCGAAGTAGGCGGCGATCAACAGCGTGGATTTGTGGTGCGAGACGGTGTAGGGGCCGGCGAAGATGGAACATGCCTCGCCGTGGAAACCCTGGCAGTTGGCCGCGAAAACGGAGTGCTCGGCGGAGTATTGCTTGCCCAACACCGTGCCCTGGCCGACAAAACAGCGGGCGATGACCGAGGATTCGCTCACCGAGCTGCCGCTGGAGGTGATGAAGTGCTCGGCGATGACGCCGGGGCCAACGTACGCCGGGTCGTCCGCCGAGCTGTTGATGGTGCCCTCCTCCAAACGGTAGACGCCTTCCACGCGGGCGCGGGCGCCGATGTTGACGTTGATGATGGTGCGGCAGCCGGAGAGCCACGCGCCCTCGCCGATGATGCCGGTGGAGGATTCGAGACGCCGGGCGTGGTCGTCCACCATGCCGGAGAGCCGCTCGATGAGCGCCGGGCGGTGGCGGTAGAAGGCGGCGAGGTAGGCGGCGTGCGCCGACAACTCGTTGTAGATGGGGATTTCGCGGCCGCCGTTTTCCGCCAGCACGGATACGCGGGTGCCGTTGCCGAAGCGGGTTGTGCCGTTGACGGCCAGGGTGTCGACGCACTCGATGACCACCTCGCGGCACACGCGGTAGTTGGCGATGTAGTTCTTTACCTGGTAAATGTAGGCGTCGTCCTCGATGATGCAGTTGTGTACCGTGGCGTTGTAGATGCCCGCGCGGCGGACGAAGTTGCCGGCGAAGGTGACGGGGCGACGAAAGATGCCCAGGTAGACGTCGCCGGAGAAGGACGCGTCGCGCACGCTGCCGGTGATGAAGCCCTCCTTGACGCGGAGGCGCGTCCAATCGTCGCACGAGACGCCCTGGGCTGTCAGCGCGGCGACCTCGGAGGGGGTGAGGTGTCGGTATGTCTCTTTTTCCGTATGCATGGTTTACTTCAATTGCCGCCCGCTGGCGGGGGGTTATTTCCCCCGAATGATCTCCAGCTGCTTGAGCCTTTCTTCGAAGTGGCGGATGTTTTCCTCGTAATCGCGATGGCACACCATCAGGGTGTTGTCGCGCTCGGCAATAATGCAGTTGTCGATGCCCTCGATGATGACGCGCCTCTCCCGCGGGAGGTCGACAATGCAGCCGGAGGAGTCGAGGAACAGCACCCCGCTGTTGTGCGAGACGTTGCCGCGCTCGTCCTTGGCGTTGACCTCGTGGAAGGCGTGCCAGGTGCCGACGTCCGACCACCCGAAGCCGCCCTTGATGACGTAAACCTTGGCGGCGTGCTCCATGATGCCGAAGTCGATGGATATGCCGCGGCAACGGCTGTATATGAACTCGATATTGGCGGGGTCGTCGGGCAGGGCGGCGGTGCGGTAGCAGGTGTCGAAGAGGTGGTAGATGTCCTCCAGGTGGGTCTTGAACTCCTGGAGGATGTCGCGCGTTTGCCAGATGAATATGCCGGCGTTCCAGAGGAACTCGCCGGAGCTGAAGAAGGTTTTCGCCAGCTCCTCGTCGGGCTTTTCCGTGAACGTTTTGACGCGAAAGACGCCGTCGGCGGGTCGTCCCGGCTTCACCTGGATGTAACCGTAGCCGGTTTCGGGTCGCGTGGGTGCGATGCCGATGGTGAGCAGACCGCCGGATCGCCGGACGAAGGCGATGCCTTGCCGTATGTTGTCGCGGTAGGCGTCGTCGTTGTAAATGAAGTGATCCGATGGGACGACGACCATCGCCGCGTCGGGATCGAGGGCAGCAATTTTGAAGGCGGCATAGGCGATGCAGGGGGCGGTGTTTCGCCCGAAGGGTTCCTTGAGGATGTTTTCCGGGGGAAGCTCCGGCAGCTGCTGGCGGGTGATCTGTTCGTAGGCGCTGCCGGTGACCACCAGCACGCGGTCGGGGGGGAAGAGGGTGACGGCGCGCTCGAACGTCTGCCGGAGGAAGCTTTTCCCCGTGTTCATGATATCGCAAAATTGTTTTGGCTGCTGCTTGTTGCTGATTGGCCAGAATCTTTTGCCGAGGCCGCCGGCCATAATCACGCAATAGGCGTTGGTATTCATCACATTCATTACATAAACATTAATTACTCATATTGTCGCCGAATGTAGTGACAATTCCGGGAAGAATATCTACTTTTACGATAAAATTTTAAACGCCGCGCCCACCGCGATCAATAATGAAATTCTTAGAGACTACGGGAAACTATATCCTCTTCATGCGGAGGATCTTCGCGAAGCCTGAAAAGGCGCGCGTTTATTTCCGAGGCGTCACCGACGAGTTGGAGAAGTTGGGGCTTAATTCTATCGTCCTCGTGATGATTATCTCCTTTTTTATCGGCGCCGTGCTGACGCTGCAAACGGCTTATAATATGTCCAACCCCATGCTGCCCCGCTACCTCATCGGCTATCTCACGCGGGAGACGCTGCTGCTGGAGTTTTCGTCGACGATCGTTAGCCTGATCCTGGCGGGAAAAATCGGCAGCAATATCGCCTCGGAGATTGGTACCATGCGCATCACCGAGCAGATCGAGGCGCTGGAGGCGATGGGGATTAATTCGGTTTCGTACCTGGTGGGGCCGAAGATTGCCGCCGCCCTCGTGATCAATCCCGTGCTGTACGTGTTTAGCGTGTTCGTGGGGATCATCGGCGGGTTCCTGGCCGGGGTGAGCGCCGGGATCGTGAATTATGATGACTATCTGAACGGGTTGCGGCTGGATTTTAATCCCTATTACGTCACCTACTCTATCGTTAAGACGCTTTTCTTTGCCCTCATCTTCACCTCTATCCCCGCGTTTTACGGTTATAACGTGCGCGGCGGGGCGCTGGAGGTGGGAAAGGCCAGCACCAGGGCGGTCGTGGACAGCAGCATCACGATTCTTGTTGCTAATCTCGTGCTCACCAGAATATTGCTCTGATTATGATCGAAGTTCAACACGTCACCAAGTTTTTTGATACCAAGAGGGTTCTCGATGATATCGACGCCACGTTCGAGAAGGGGAAGGTGAATCTGATCATCGGCAAGAGCGGGTCGGGGAAGACGGTGCTGCTTAAATCCCTCATCGGCCTGCTGCCCGTGGACGAGGGGGTGATTACTTTCGACGGCAGGGAGATCACCGGGGCACACGCCCGGAATATGAAGGAAATACGGCAGGAAATGGGGGTGGTGTTCCAGGGGGGGGCGCTGTTCGATTCGCTGTCGGTGCTTGATAATGTCCGCTTTCCGCTCGACCTCTTTTCCCGCGCTACCGAGGGGGAGAAGCGGGAACGCGCCATCGCCAGCCTGCGGCGCGTCAATCTCGAAAACGTGGAGACCCTCTACCCGGCGGAGCTGAGCGGGGGGATGAAAAAGCGCGTCGCCATCGCCAGGGCGATTGTCCTGCGCCCGCGCTATCTGTTTTGCGATGAGCCTAATTCGGGGCTGGATCCGCTTACTTCTATCGTCATCGATAACCTGCTCTCCGAACTGACCCACGAGTATGGCATGACCACCATCATTAACACGCACGATATGAACTCCGTGTTTGAGATCGGCGAGAATATTATCTTTATCCACCAGGGCAAAAAGGAGTGGGAGGGCGATCGAGAAATGCTCCTCAAAACCACCAATGAAGCCCTCGACGAGTTCCTCTTTACTTCCAAGTTCAACCGCATGGTCAAGGAACGCATCGCATGAAGCAACAACTCCTTGCCGCCGCCATTGCCGCGCTTGTCGCCGCGTGCTCCTCCGCGCCGCTGAGTGAGAGGCGGTTTGCTGATCTCCTCGTGGATATTCATACCGTCGACGGGGTGCTCTCCGATCCGCGGGTATCCCCCGGCGGCGAACGGGAGAAGTATATGTATTATACCGGTGTATTCCAAAAGCATGGCGTCACGCGCGAGCAGTTTGACTCTTGCGTCCACTATTACTCCGCGCAGCCCGATCGTTACGATCGCGTTTATGACCGCGTCCTCCGCGTGCTGGAAGGGCGGGATACTGCCAACATCCTCGTCTGGCGGGAGCTGACCCGCGAGGATACTGTCAACCTCCTCCCACCCCTCCGCGTGAACCGGCGGGATACGCTCCTCGCGCACTATATATATTATGGACACGCCATCATCGATACCCTCCACGCCGTCGCCGTTAGCCAACAGACCGTCTACCCGGATACCCTCCGCCTCGACGATCTTAACCCGCGGTACGATATCAGCCTCGATAACCTCCAGCCGGGGCGCTACGAGATGCGGCTGCGCGTATTCCTCGACTCTACCGATACCGGGAAAAATAACCGGATAGCCCCCCGCTTTATCTCCCTCGCCGGCGACACCCTCTTCCCGCGACCCGTCAACATCTACCCCGATGCCAGTCCCCGCGACCACGCCTGGAGCTTTTACCTCCAGGATACTACCCGCGGCCACCTCCGCCTGCGCCTCATCGAAAGCGATAGCCTCGACCGGCCGGCAGCGCGCCGCTCCGGGTGGATCACCAACATCGCCATCTACCGGAAATACCTCCCCCCCAAGGAGGCCGAGCGCGTTATCGAGCAACAGCAATTATGGCAACGCGAAAGATAGGCGCCTCCTACATCCTCCTCCCCGGCCATCTCGTCGCCCGCGGCGCGCATCTTCTCTGGACACCCGGTCGGCCGCCCGTTATCGTCCCCGCCGACGGCGCCCCGCGCGAGCAGCATGCCGTCGAGTTCCATGGCGGCATGATTGTCTCCGATGCTCTCCGCGATCACATCCCCGCCTGGCAACCGGGCGATCATATCCCTACCCGCGTCGCCGAGGCTTACGCCGCCAACCCGCGGCCGATCACCGCCTTGCTCCTCATCCGGGGCGCCGACTGGGAGACGCTCACCTGGACGGCCATCGCCGCGGCTACCCCCATCCCCTAACCGCCCCCGCCACATGCTGCAACCCATCACCATCTACACCGACGGCGCCGCCAGCGGCAATCCTGGCCCCGGCGGGTACGGCGTCCTCCTCCTCGCTGCCGGTCACCGCAAGGAGTTGTCTGCCGGCTTCCGCCTCACCACCAACAACCGCATGGAGTTGCTTGCCGTCATCGCCGGTCTTGCCGCCATCAAGCAGGAGGGGCACCTCGTGACCATCTACACGGACTCCCGCTACGTCGTCGACGCCGTCGAAAAGGGCTGGCTGTTTGCCTGGGAGCGCGCCGGCTTCAAGAACAAGAAGAATCCCGATCTCTGGATCCGCCTCCTCTCCCTCTACCGCAAGCACCGCGTCACCTTCGTCTGGGTGAGAGGCCACGCCGGCATCCCCGGCAATGAACGATGCGACCAGCTGGCCGTCGCCGCCTACAACGCGCCCAATCTTCCACCAGACCGGTATTACGAGGATTTCGTGGCCGCTTCCGGCCGGTAGTCCTGCAGCCCCCGTCTTCACCTCTCCTTTCACTTTCTTTCGAAAAAAAGTCCCTGCTTTGGGGCTTTTTTCGCTTTTCAGATGTTTTTTTCCACTCAATGCCTGAAAGTATATTGAAAAACGATATATTTGCGGCCTGAAAATGATTGTAGCGGAACAAAGGATGAAACAATAACTTAGAACGATGAAACATTTGAACACGAAGGAGATTACCCCCGATACACACGCGGGAACACCACGAGAAAACACGAGAATACCGGCAAGCCGGTACAGCAGACAACGCGGAAAACACTGTAGAGACGTAGCGTGCTACGTCTCAAAACACGTAAAGCTATTGGCACTGGCCGCGATCCTCGCCTTCGCCGCCTCTTGCGTGGCGAAAGTAGACGAGGGCACCCCCGTCGTTGGCGACGGCGAACGCCTCGTCACCCTATCCCTCACCACCCCCTCCTCGTCGCCCACGCGCGCGCTCACCACGCTGCAAGAAGATGCCGTGCACACCGTGGACGTTCTCCTATTTAAAGGAGAGGACTTCTTCTACCGCGCCATCGGCAGCGCACTCGACGAATCGAAAAACTTCACCGTCAAGCTGCCATTCAACGCCACGCCCTACAAAGCCGTCGTGCTCACCAACGCCCGCGCGATGCTCTCGGCGATACCCCTCGCCCAAGAACAAACACCGGGAACCACCCGTGCCAACCTCCTCGAAAGCATCACCCAAACCCTCAGCGGCAGCGTCACCGGCTGGACGAGCACCCTGGCCACCAACGGCATCCCAATGTGGGGATACG
>JAIRXZ010000020.1 GCA_031267995.1 Odoribacteraceae bacterium
GAACTGGTGGTATATGAATACAAGTTGTAAACACGGCACATCCTCGCTGGCGCGGACTTGTAGTCCGTGCCTACCACCAATCGGGAATCGGCACGGACTACAAGGCCGCGCCAGCGGGATTTTTTTTGTTTTGCCCCCTCCCACCGTTCATTTGCCTGTAAAAATAGGTGAAATTCCATTTAAAAGATCGAAAGAAAAAGCCCCGGCAACGGGTTCGCGGGGAGGAACGGCGGCGCGACGATTTGCCCCAGCGGGGCATCTTTTCCCCCGTGGCGCGGGAGCCTCGGGAACGGCCGTTTTTCCATTAATCGCTGGTGTTTAGCGATATTGTACACGCGTGAATTCCCTCGCGACGCCAAAAGTGCCACGCCCTACGCCTGTAACGTCGCGCCCTACAGCTGTAACGTCACGCCCTACAGTTGTCGCGCCATGGCCAGCTGGTGTAGGGCGACGCCCTACAGCTGTAAATCTCCACCCTACAGCCGTAACGTCACGCCCTACAGTTGCCGCGCCATGGCCGGCTGGTGTAGGGCGACGCCCTACAGCTGTAGGGCGTGGCGCGTCCGGCGTAGGGCGGTGCGTTACGGCTGCAGGGCAGGGCATTTTCGGCGTCACGAGGGGTGAAACGGGGGTCACGAGGGGCGAAACGGGGGTGGCGCGAATCCTCACGGGTATCTTAAAGGTGTTTATTCTTGTTAAACATCCGCGGAGGTGCGCCCCTACAACATTCTCCAATAACCGTTGAGCCTTGGCTTCGACAAGCTCAGCCACCGTGGCTGTGTGGCTTCGACAGGCTCAGCCACCGCGGCTACTACGGTGGCTGAGCTTGTCGAAGCCACCACCACCGCGGTAGCCGAGCCAAACGCAACGCCCTCCCCGGTGGCTGAGCCTGTCGAAATCGTACCGGTGGCTGAGCCTGTCGAAGCCACCACCACTACGGTGGCTGAGCCTGTCGAAGCCCAAACAACAAAAACCAACAATCATGACCCCGGTGGTGGCGCGGACTTGCAGTCCGTGACAACGAAAAATACAAATAAAAGCCGTACGGGGTTTAATAACGTGATTCGCGCCCCGGCATCGCCCCCGGCGGGTCAGCGTCGGGCACCCGCGGCCGGGCGACGGGCAATCAAAAAACGATCTTCAACAGCCCTTGCGCCTTCTCCTGCCAGGTTTTATCCTTCGCCTGGATAGCCAGGTTATTGGCCACGCTCGCGTACTTCTTCGCGATATCCCTGAACCCGCATTTCTCGGAAATCAGCGCGTAATTATACACCGCCTCGAAATCCTTGGGCACCTCCACCGTCTTCCCCGCCCACAACTGGATCACCTTCAGGCGCGACACGTCGTTCATGATCTCCAGCGCCCCGTCGGTAATCTCCTTGATCATCTGCCTGTTCTCCGGGAAATAGCGAAACAGCTTGCGCGCCTTGTAGAAATAATCCTCCGACTTCCGTTCCGCCCGCAGTTGCTTGATGTAGAAGTAATCCGACACCACGTCGTAATGCTCGTACCCGGACGACTTCAAATACTCCAGGTACTGCCCGTAGCGCGTTTGATCCTTCCCGTAATACTTCTCCAGGTGGCCGACGAAGATATTATCCAGCTTCTGGAAAACGTCATCGCGCGAAAAATTCTGGATAAACTTCGACTGGTTGTCCAGCACGTACTTGATTTGCGGCGCGTTCACGTCCTCGATATAATCGCGGATGATCGACCAGTTGTGCGCCTTCACGTAATCGGCCTCGTTTTGTGTTTGGAAATAGCGTTGCAGGTAAACGTCGTTCGGTTTCCCCTGCAATTTCAACTCCTTGAGGAGCTGCATGGTGTTGGAAGCGTCCGCCGGGTTTGCCTCGAACTGTTTCAGCAGGTCGTCCAGCTTGTTCGCCGCGGTCATGCTCCCGCACCGGCCCTCCATCCCCGCGACGCTGCACAGGAAGAGGCCTATCGTCAATAAAAATTTAAACATCATTTTAGTGTTATAGGGTTCGTTATAGGGTTCGTTCTCGTTACGCCTATATAACACTTTGACCTGGCAAAAGGGTGACTTGACCCGCCCTTTTAACATTACATTTAACACGCATTAATAGATTTCATTACATTTCGTCAGCAGAACGCCGCGTATTGTAACAAATTGAAAGAGAGCCTCCCCCGGCGCCGCGAGGGGAAGACTCTCCTTTTACCCGTCGAACGGGCGATGCCCGCCGGACGACCGCCGCGTTCAGTCGACCTCCAGCACGATCGTGTACTCCCCCGACGGCTCGAAAGCGGGGGCGTACACCAGCAAGAAATTCTCGTCGACGGCCACCTTCCAGGGCTGTCCGGGCGCCAGGCGAGGATTCTTCAGTCGCTCCGGGAAGAAATAACTAAACGGGATATCCAGCACGTGCTCCTCCTTGAAGTGGTTGCCCGCCAGGCGTTCCGCGCTAAACCCCTCGCTGGTTTTGACGACAACGCGCCACTGCTTGCCCACCCGCCGCGAGGTGACGGTAAAATCATTCTCCGCCGGAATCTGCTGCAACCGCGCGTCCCAGCGGGGATCGCCGTAATACGCCAGCACGTCGCGATCGTGCCAGAAACCCAGCTGATCCCGCGTCGGTTGCCGTCCCAGCGCCTCCGTCAAGGCCGCCATCCCGCCCCACGACCCACCCTCGTGCGGGTAAGGCCGTTCCGTGAAAATAGAGTTCCACTCGTGCCCCTGGAACAGGAAATCCTGTTGGTTCAGGAAAATCGCCTCCGCCAGCGAGTACCTGCCCGGCGTTGTCAGCCAGTACTTCAACCCTCCCCACCCGTTGCGCCCGTGCCACGTGGGCACCACGTAGCCGATCATGGTGGCGGCATTACCGCCGTTCATCCAGGCGACGGCCATGCTCTCTTTGGTAGAATTAACGTTGCCGATCAGGCAATTGCCGACGGCAAAGTACACCTTTCGCTTTCCGCTCTCCACGACATCCCATCGCTCCCGCGTGAACCGATCCTCGGCGTACAACCTCCCCTCGCGCGCCTTGAAATTGCCCAGGGAAAAGGGCATCTCCAGGTTATTCTCGGTAGCGTGCGCCGCCGTCACCACCAGGTCGGGATCGTACGCCGCGTACAGATCGGTAAACCGCCTCAGCACCTGCTCCCGCGGGACGTTTCCCGTCCGCACCGGCTCGTTTTTCCCCGTTTTTTCGCCCCACAACCCCGCCGCGTGATCGTCCACCCAGGCGTAGCGATCGAACCACTTGGCCTCGCGCAACTCCATGATGGTAGCCACGGCATCCTTCACCAGCAGCGGTCGGGTGCTGTTATCCAGCATCTTCATGGCGGCAGCGGCATCGTAACCGGTGATGACCCCCCAGAGGAAATCGGCGAAAATATCGTCATCCACCACGCGGCTCGCCTGGTGCATATCGATAATAAACTTCTTGTCCAGGCGTTCCGGCAGCTCCACGATGGCCACGTAGCGGGGGTGCAGCGCGCGGAGGCTCTCGAGTCGTTCTGCCGGCGCCGCGTCGTAATCCAGGAGGGTTCCCCCGTGCTTGGCGCGCAGCGTTTCGGCCACTTTTTTCCACTCCGGCCGCGACATCACCTCCCGCGATGCCAGCACCACGTACTCGTTTTTCTTCAACTTCCCGCCCTTCGCCTGCCCGAACACCGACGGGCTTACGAGGCTCAAAAAGAGGACAATCCATACCATTTTTTTCATCATCTCGCTATTTTAAAGTTTTATTATCCCTGCTTATTCCCGCATCAAGCGGTTTTATTCACGCGTCAAGTGGCTCTATTCCCGCGTCAAGCGGTACACAACCCGCGTCAAGCGGCTCTATCCCCGCGTCAAGCGGCTCTATCCCCTCGTCAAGTGGTACATAACCAGCAGTATCATCACGACAATGGCCATCGCGACCGCCCACCGCAGCGTCATCTTCCTGCTCTTTTCCTCCTCTCGTTTCCGATCGGCGCGTTCACGCTCGTCCCCCGACGCCTCGTCAGCCTCCCACTTAGCCCTTGCCTCCTCCATATCATTCATCAGCCGGCGATGCGCGTCGCTACGCATCCACTCTTCCACCTCGGCATCATCCAGCGTCTCCCGTTCGTTCATCAACCGGAAGGCAAACGCCACGTCTTCGTCCTTGTACTCCATACTCTATTATTTATATAGCGCGAAGTTAACCGAATTTTCCAATTCACGCGGCGGGAGCGAGAAGAGTATCACCGCGCCCCTGCACGTTTCCCCCCGACCTGACATCTCCCACGTGTCAATGCCGTTTGACATCAACAATAGAAGATTTCCCGGGCAAATCGTGAAATTATCCATGGACTATCGCCAATAGTCGCGAGACTATTCCAAAAAGACACGTGTTAATCGTGGAAAAGCCCGTGTTAATTGTAAAAAAGCACGCGCTTATCGTGAAAAAGCACGAACCGTTACGGTGGCTGAGCCTGTCGAAGCCACAGCCGCGTTGGCTTCGACAAGCTCAGCCACCGAGAAGGCTAAATTCACTCGCGACACTCGTTAATTGTCTCGCGATAATGGCGAACACCCCCGTGCTTTTAGGGGGGCTGAGCCTGTCGAAGCCAACGCGGCCGTGGCTTCGACAAGCTCAGCCACCGAGAAGGCCAAATTCACTCGCGAGAATCGTGGAAAAGCACGTGTTAATCG
>JAIRXZ010000054.1 GCA_031267995.1 Odoribacteraceae bacterium
CTTCGCGGGCACCCACCTCTTTGTGTAGAGACGTAGCATGTTGCGATTATGGTTCCGGTTCCTGAGACGTAGCACGCTACGTCTCTACAGAGGTCGTCCAACCCGTGCGCCGGTGATTACCTGGCCGTCGTCGGGAACTTTACCCGACCGCCACCTCTTTGTGTAGAGACGTAGCGTGCTACGTCTCCCGTCTGGGGTGGCGATTATGGTTCCGGTTCCTGAGACGTAGCGTGCTACGTCTCTACAGAGGTCGTCCAACCCGTACGCCGGTGATTACCGGGTAGTCGTCGGGAATTTTACCCGACCACCACCGCTTATCGGCAAAGCGCCGGGAATTAAAAAAAAACGCCGCCAGCAGGCGGCAAGTGATTGGAGTTCCCGAAAATTCGTCGCCGGACACCGGCACGGAGCACAGCGAGGCGGATAGGCGGATCATGCGGGGCGGGAGGCAAAAAGAAAAGAGCGCGGGGATGTCGTTTTCGATGAAAAAAATGAAAATGAAAATGAAGTAAGGATACGGCGTAGATACCGCTCGGAAATCAGTTATCAGCGCAGTTTGACATCGCCCGCGACTCTCAATCATCTAATAGTTCACTCGGCACGCTTAATCATCACGACTATACGGCCTCGTGCCCGAATCTTTTAACCGGCGAGAACAATCGTCCAACAGCGAGAATAATCCTCCCGCCCGGTTATATCTTCGGGGCGTTTAGTCATCACGACTATACCTCTTTGTTTCGTCACTAACGTCTCCAATCAACAACACTTGACTGTCCAAGCAACGGGTTGATGGCGATTAATTGGCTGACAGGTATTGGGTCAGCTCAATTAATCGTTTCATCAGCACATTTATTCAACACATTTCAACACGTCACTCGGCACAATCCAACATTTATTCAACACAATTCAACTTCCGCACAATTCAACACATTCCCATCACACGATCACACAATTCAACACATTCCCATCACACGATTAACACGTTTCCCGGCACATTTCAATACACACTTTACTCACACATTCAATCTCAAGCGTTCCGGTTCATTATTCAAGCACCTCGTTTCGGTTTCTAATCATTCAATCGACTGTCATAGACCTTTCACCTGTCTAAAATACTTTTCATCTGTCTAACTTGTACACCCACTTCACGCCCAAGGCGGTGGGGCCAAAATAAAAGTGACGCCCTCTCTCGCGCGGGACACCGTCGTCCCTACCGCCGTGACGGTAGGTCATCAACGCCGCGCCTATTCCGAGGTCAAACTCGACACCCCACGAGGGGGTCAGTGACCAGTTATAACCGTACGACACGCCCGCGCCGACGGCGGTGCCGCGATACCGGTAAACGCTCTCCATCCCCAGCAAGAGGATCGAGCGACCGCGAACATCGTACTGCCGGAAAATCAGGTGTATCCCGACAAAATGTCCCGCCAGCTCCCCGCGTCGGAAGCGAAGCTCCGGTCGTACCGTCCAACCGCCCAGGCTCCTCGTCCCCCCGCCGCCCGTTTTCAGGGAGGCGGCGATGGCCACGGAGAGGCGCCCGTTCACGCCCCGCTCCACCTCCACGCCGGGAGCGAGAAACAGCGCGTCGCCCGACGCGTTGACCTTCATCAACAACCCCCGCGGCGCGTCCGGGGCGTTTCGCGTTCCGGTAAACCTCGCCCCGACGACGCCGGGAGTCAGGCGGAGATCTTCCACGCTCATCCCCAGCGGTTCCACGCCGGGCGGGAGAGAATCCCTGTCCCTCCCCTTCGGCGGGGCAATCGCCACGGGAACGGCATTTGTCGGTCGGCGCGGCGGCGGCTCCCCCTTGGCGGGCAGGATCACCACGTGCTTCCCGCTGACCGCGTAGGCGTTTCCCGTGCCATCCAGCAGCCGATCGAGCAACTCAGGCAGGAAAAACACCGTCTTCTCCAGGAGAATCCTCCGGTGCACGTCCAGCTTATCCACGTTATAAGCGATGGAAAAGCGCGTCCACCGCTCGATTTCGCGGAAAGCCTCCTCCACGGAAACATCCCGTCCCGGCAGCACCACCCGATCTCGCGGCAGTGCGCCCCCCTCCTGAGCCATCATCGGCAACGCCGCCGGCAGCAGCCCGACGCACAGCAAGAGCATCGTCCCCAGGCGAGTTACCAAACTCATGACTCCCGGCTCATCACTTTTCGCGCGTCGCCCCGGCTCGTCATCCCCAGCTCGTCGTCCCTGCTCGTTGCCCTCCGCACATCGCTCCCGTTCATCATCTCTCTCGCCCCGTCCCTGCTCGTTACCCCCTGCTCGTCACTCGCCATCATCTCCCGCTCGCGAATTACCGTTCATCGCCCGCGTCACCACGCGGTTGCCTTGTCGTTCGCAGGTAAAATCCCCGCACAACTGTTCCAGTAAAGAAAGAACTTGCTCCAACCCCTCCTCCCCGCTCAGGCACAGTGTCACCCGTTGCCCGACGTTCAGGTGTTCATCCTGTTCAATCGTGACGTGATAGAACCACTCGATCCGCTCGAACACCTCCCCCAGGGGCAGTTTCTCGAACACGAGCCGTTCCAGCAGCCACGCCGGCAACGCCCCTCCCACCTTGGAGAGGATGAACCTCCCCGTCCGCCCGTCGCTCAGCAGGTGATCCCCGGGGCGCATCAGGCACGTCGACAGCGAGTCGCGCACCATCACCTCCCCCTCGTACAGCGTCACCGAAGTGCCGTTGGGATGCACCTTCACGTCGAACTTCGTCCCGTGCACGGTGATCGACAACCCGCCCGCCTTCACCACGAACGGGCGATCGCCCCCCTTCTTCACCTCGAAATAGGCCTCCCCCGTCACCTTCGCCACCCGCGCGTCCGTGTATCGCACGGAACTATTTTCGTTCACCCACACGGTCGACCCGTCGTCCAGCAGCATGTTCGCGGGCGCCTCGTCCGACAGCGCCAGCGCGTTCAGCACCACGGGCGTTGGCGGCCGTTCCTTCTCCCCGCCGAGGTAAGCGAGCAGCACCCCGGCGGCAAACAGCGCCGACACGCACCCCGCGGCCATCCAGGCGATCCGCCGGCGCGGAAAAACCACCCTTCTCCCGGCATCGCCGCCACCGGCCTTCTTCCCCCGCGGCACCAGGCGGACACCGCGGGCCGCCGCGTCGCCGAGGGTTTCGTCAAACAGGAGCTTCAGCTCCCCGTCCTTCTCCCTTTCATGCTTCCCGTTCACCAGCCAATCCTGCACCTCTCTTTTCAGACCTTCCGGGTGGTCATGGAAAAAGTAGAGGCGGATGATTTTTGCAATCGTGTTCATCTCCTTTTTCATGCCGCTTGTTTTTTCTGTCGTTGTCCGGTCGCGCTGCCTGACACGACTAATACGCGCAACTCCCGTTTTACTTGCCGGTCATCTCGTATTTTTAACTTAGTTTAACTAAACTACCCGTGATCGGGGTTTAGTACGCGTCGAAGCAGCCCGCTTTCTCCTTTTTTTTCGGCCTCTTTTCGGAAAAAAGTCCCTGTTTTTGGGCTTTTTTCGCTTTTCAGATGTTTTTTTTCGTACAATGCCTGAAAATGATTGTAGCGGAACAAAGAATGAAACAATAACTTAGAGCGATGAAACATTTAAACACGAAGGAAATTATCCCCGATGCACACGCGGGGTCACCACAGGAAAACACGAGAGTACCGGCAAGCCGGTACAGCGGGCAACACGCCCGCGCCAGGCGAGCAACCATACCTTATATAGTAGCCCGCCTTTTTTCATGCATACACGCGAACGCGTTTGTACTGGCCGCGATCTTGGTCTTTGTCGCCTCCTGCGTGGCAAAGATAGACGAAGGCGCCCCCGTCGTTGGCGACGGTGAACGCCTTGTAACACTATCCCTCACCACCCCCTCCTCGTCACCCACCCGCGCGCTAACCGGCACGCAGGAAGACGCCGTGCACACCGTGGACGTCCTCCTATTTAAAGGAGAGTACTTCTTCTACCGCGCCATCGGCAGCACACTCGACGCCTCGAAAAACTTCACCGTCAAACTGCCATCCAACGCCGCCCCTTACAAAGCCGTCGTATTGGCCAACGCCCGCGCGATGCTCTCGGCGATACCCCTCGCCCAGGAACAAACATCCGGAACCACCAGGACAAGCCTCCTCGCCAGCATCACCCAAACCCTCTCCGGCAGCGTCCCCGACTGGACGAGCGCCCTCGCCACTGCCGGCATCCCCATGTGGGGCTACGAAAACGACCTCGCCGTCAACGAAAGCAGCTACAACCCGGCGGCTACCATCGCCCTCACCAGGATGGTCGCCAGGATAGACATCACCGTGGCCGCCGCCGTTACCAATTTCAAATTGGCCAGTGCCCGCCTCTACAACTACAGCGTCAAGGGCAGCATCGCCCCCACCGCCTCCACGTCAAGCGGCTCCGGTTACGACGCCACCCAGTGGAACGGCCTGAAAGCCATCGCTCCTCACCTCCCTACCGGCGCCAAAGTAGGCGCCGGCGAGCACATCGACTATACAATTTCTCCCGCGCCGGGAAGCGTCAGCTTCACCAACGAAATCTACGCTTACGAGGCACAAGCGGGCACCGCCAACACCGTCACCAACACCTGCCTCGTCATCGGCGGCTACTACGAGGGGTCAACCTCCCCCACCTACTACCGAGTCGAATTTGTCGGGACGGATGGCACAACATTCTTCCATCTCCTGCGCAACCACAAGTATGCCGTCGAAATCAAGGAAGTCAGCGCCCACGGCTACTCGTCTGCCAACGACGCTTACGTGAATAAACCCGCCAACATCGTCGTGCAGATTGTCCCCTGGAACGAGGGCGGCCTGGACGACATCACCTTCGGCCCCCAGCACTACCTCGCCGTCGACAAAAGCACCCTCACCTTCTACTCCGCCGGCGGCAGCAAAACCATGGAAGCCATCACGGACTTCCCCGCCGGATGGACAATCGAAAAGGACGCCGTCTACGATTGGTTTACCGTCGCCCCGCTCACCCACACCTCCACCAGCCAGCAAACCATCACCGTCACCATCCCCAACGGCAACGGCCCCCGCGATGGCCACTTCGACATCGTCGCCGGCAATCTCCACAAAAGGATTTTCGTCACGCAAAGCACCGAGGAGGAGTTCTCCATCGTCATCACCGACCTCGCGGGCAACCCGCTGGACGAACTCGCGTTCGAGGCGGGCAATACCACCGATGGCGCCCTCCCCGCCGCGCAATCCTTCCGCATGACATGGCTCCCGGCGAGCGCGAATTGCGAGGTAACGTTGACCCCCGTCGCGGGCATGCCCCCCTTCACGTTCAACACCAGCGGTAGCGGCGTTAACCCCGTCTCCATCTCCCCCCTCACCGACGGGTCGGAAGACATCACCATCCAGCCCGATCCCCTGTTTCCGAACGATCCGAACCCCCTCTCCCGCCTGGACTTCTCCGTTACCAGCGGCGGGCAGTACCGGACGGCCGTCCTCTACCTTCGGCAGGTCAACAACTACGTCATCGTGGAATCGGTAGCGGTGGGGTACGATGCCGACGGCGCCACCACCCACTCCTTCACCGTCAAGAGCAATTGCTCGTGGTTATCCTACCTCGACGGGGGCGGCAGCGACCTCGACGACCTGATCAACTGGAAGACTTCCGGCGGCGGCCCGAACCCCGCGGGGGAACCCTTCAAGTTCATCCTTAACTCCCGCACGGACCCCGAACCGGCAACGATCTCCTTCACGAACCTCGACCACTCGCTCACCTACGCGACGGCAACCATCCACGGCGTTACCCCCCCTCCTCCCTACCTCACCTTGGACGAGACGACGTACAAAACGAACACCTCCGGGGAACACTCCAAGGAGGTCACCATGACCACCAACATCCCCGCTTCCCGGCTCGGCGCGACGGTCACCGGCGCCGGTGGTCAGGTCACCGGGGCAACCATCGTGGCTGACCCCACGCTAAAGGTAGATTTTAACAACACGCTGACGGGTTCATCCATTCAAACCTACACCGTGGACGTGACATACGACGCCCAAGTGATGGCCACCCTCACCGTGCGCGTGTTCGGCTCCGGCTGGGAGACGATAGGCGGTAAACTCGCCGGCCCGATGTCAACTGTAAATGCGCCTGCTGTCCTGATTGACTCGACGCTTTGCCCGACCGGCTCGTCCCAACCGCGGACACCGGAAGAGGCCATGTGGTACGAGGCCAACCTGGGGGGTATGCAGGCATCGCCAATGCTTCACATTAACTCGACAGGGATACACAACCTGGATGGTGTGATATGGTTAGGATCCCCTAGAAAGGTCGGTTATGCTAAAAACCTTAATGGTACCGTAAGTAATAATCCTTTTGGCACTTCTGTATCATGTATATTGAATCAGACATTGGTAAGTTCTGGAAGTGTTAATACTGACGTGACATACCAAGGAAAAAAATATTCTCTTGGGTATGGGCAAATTATTAACCTACACGCTGGTGGCAACAGCAGTGTTACTATGAGCCTCAGATGCGTCGTCTGGGACTAAAACGAACAACAACATGAAAGTATATCTAACAACCACGCGCCGCCGCCTCGCGCCCGCACCCGAAACACCGCCGAACGGGGGTGAAACTAAAAAAGTGTTGCACGAGATGAACAAAAACACCCGACGGGGAGAAAAAATCTCGCGAGAGATAGAAACCATCTCGCGAGAGATGAAAACGATCTCGCGAGAGATGAAAACGATCTCTCGCGAGATGAAAACCATCTCGCGAGAGATGAAAACCATCTCGCGAGAGATAGAAACCATCTCGCGAGAGATGAAAACGATCTCGCGAGAGATGAAAACGATCTC
>JAIRXZ010000187.1 GCA_031267995.1 Odoribacteraceae bacterium
TGATTTTGACGTCGGAGATGTAGAGGCCGTGGCCGAGTTTGACGACGCGGTTGTTCATGCCCCAGAAGATGGCCTCGCCGGAGGTGGCGATGAGGGTGCCGTCGTAGGTGGCTGGTTTCTTGCCGGTGATGTAGCCGTCGGAGAGTTGCTCGCCGACGGTGGAGTAGACGCTGGCGCGTCCCTCGCTGGAGGAGAGGAGCATGGTTTCGCCGGAGGGGATGATGCGGATGTTGTTGAATAGGCCGTCGAGTGTTTTCTCGAATTCCACCTTGCCGCCGTCTGAGAGTTTGAGGCGGGCGCCGGCGGCGGTGAGGGGGTCGTAGGTGGTGACGATGGCCTCGCCGGTGGTGGCGTTGACGCGGAGGGCGGTGACTCCGCCGGTGACGCGTCGGGAGAAGAGGGTGGTGCCGTCGGGGCGGAGCATGGCGTAGTATCCCTGGCTGCCGTCGTTGCCGCCGACGAGGATGGCGCCGCCGCGGGAGACGTCGAGGTATTCGAGGAGGGAGGCGGTGGCGGTGGCCGGGGGGACGATGGTTTTGGCGAAGACGATGTCGCCTTCGGGGCGCACCTTGTAGATGATGCCGCCCCCGGAGGGGGAGTGGCCGATGGCGAGCATGGAGCCGTCCATGGCGCTGACGTTGATTTCTTTGCAGGTGAATCCCTTGGCGGGGAGGATGGTCATGTAGTAGGGTTTGCCGTTGTGGTCGAGGCGGACGAGGCTGGCGGCGGCGGCGTCTTCGTCGGTGGAGAAGGCGGCGCAGACGTACTCGGTGGCGCTGCCGAGGACGGCGAAGCGGGAGCAGACGGAGCCGTGGGGGGAGACGTATTTGTAGATGGTTTTGCCGGCGGGGCTGATTTTGAGGAGGACGCCGCGGCGTTTGCCGTCGGGGCGCTGTTCGTGGCCGGCGAGGAAGAGGTTGTGGTCGCCGGTCATCTCGCCCTGGAGGAGTGAGGTGCCGGGGTCGCCGACGTAGAGGTCGGAGAGCACCTCGCCGTCGTTGCCGATGATGAGGACGCGGCCGACGGGGGCGGCGGCGGGGATGGTTTTGTCCTTGGTTTCGATCCTGGCCTTGAGGTTGGTGGATTGGCCGACGACGAGGAGGTTGCCGTCGGCGAGTTCTTTGAGCTGGTTGATTTCGGTGAAGCCGGCCATGATTTTGGAGAAGATGACGGCGCCGTCGCGGTTGATCCAGGTGAGGTAGAGGCCGCCGTCCTTTTGCCCGGTGAAGGCCACCTGGTCTTTGGCGACGAAGGTGAGTTGTTGTGTTTTGCCATTGTCGCCGTACCGGTTGTCGAAGACGACGGGCATGGATTGGGCGCCGGCGCCGCGGGCGAGGAGGATGGTGAGGATGGCGATGGTTGTCAGTTTTTTTCTCATGTTTTTATTTTTTTGTTAGCGTTTGGTGGGTGGTTATTTGTCGATGAAGATTTCGACGCGTCGGGCGCGGTGGTTGCTGGCGGATCTTCCCTCCTGGAGCACGAGTTTGCCGCGTCCCTCGGCGGCGATGGGGACGTATAGTCCCTGGAGGTGAAGCCAGTCGGCGACGGCGCGGGCGCGGCGTTCGGAGAGGCGCATGTTGTAGGCATCCTCGCCCACCTCGTCGGCGTACCCGACGGCCACGAGGGCTTCGACGGAGGCGCCGTACCGGCGGATGAGCTGGCGCAGTTCGCGGAGGGCGTCCTGGGTGAGGGTGGCCTTGTCGAAGTCGAAGTATATGACGGCGATTTGTTTGGATTTATCCGTTTCGTGTCCGAGGAGCACCTGCCCGGGCGCCACGCCGCTGTTGAGGAGCGATTGTTCGGTCATGTCCAGGCCGAGGGGGGTGTTTTTTTCGTTGGTTTTGGTGTAGTAAAAGAGGTCGTCGCGGTGTTCGAGGGATCGATCCGAGGCGACGTATCCCGTTTCGTTGCCGAGGGGGTAGAGGTGGAAGTCGTTATACACGGTGTTGATGGGGTACGGGAGGTGGTAGAGGGAGTTGGGGACGACGTTCTCGTCGGTGAAGAGGACGCGGAACAGGTCGTAGCCGCCGAGGCCGAGGTGGCCGTTGGAGGAGAAGTATAGCTCGCCGGCGGCAAGGACGGGGAAGAGTTCGTCGCCCTCCGTGTTGACGGTGGGGCCGAGGTTGACGGGGTAGCTCCACTCGGAGATGCCTTCTATCCAGCGCGAAACGTAGATATCGAATCCCCCGTAGCCGCCCGACATGTTGGAGGTAAAGAGGATGGTTTTGCCGCCATTGTAGAGGAAGGGGTGGGCGTAGGAGGCGTCCGGTTCCTGGTTAAAGAGGGGGAGGAAGCTGGAAAAGCGGCGCTTGCCGCCGGTGATGTCCGAGTAGACGAGGCGGGTGCGGAGCGAGAGGTCGCGTCCCGTTTCGACGTGCACGCGTTCGTCCTTCGCGTAGACGATTTCCGTCGCGATCATCTTATCCATGCCGGTGGAGAAGCTCACGGGGCCGCATTGCAACTCCTTGGGAACCTCCGACATGTAAGCGCTGAGGCGGCGGTGCGCGGCGCGGTCGGCGGCGGTGATGCCCAGCGTCCGGTAGCGCGTGCGGTGGAAAAACAGCTTGCCGGGGGCGTTAAAGAGGCTGCGGCTGGTGGCGTAGAAGGGGCGTCCCTCGAAGCTGCCCACCCAGTACTCCGCCCCGTGACTGTTGAGGCGGAGGGGGAGGATGGTATAGTCGACGTGGGTGGTATCGTACTTCATCGTCAGGGCGTTGAGCGCGTTTTTGTATCGCTGGTGATTGCTGTACACGCTTTCGTAGGCATAATGTAGGCAGACAGCCTCCGCCTGTTGCTTGTTGCCGAGGAATCGGAGGGCGTCCAGGTAATCGCAGATGTCGGCGGTGGAGGTAAGCTTTTCGCCCCTCTCCTCGATCATGGCGAAATAGGCGGCGGCGGCCTCGTAATCGCGCACCATGAAGTAGAGGCGGGCGATTTTGAGGGTAAGGAAATTTTTCCTGGCGGCATCGCTTTCCCGCTCCAGCGCCTGCCGGTAGAGCGCCAGCGCGCCGTGGAAATTTTGGTCGAGGAAGTAACGGTCGGCGCGTTTCTCCCTGGCGCTCTCCTTGCGGGGCGCGTCGTCCGCCCGCGCGACGTCGGCATTGAAGAGCGTCGCGGCCAGGGCGAGGCACGCGAGGAGGAGTTTCGTTGTTTTCATGACTCTTTACCGGAAGATGTTATAAACAAGGTAGACGCCGAATTTGGTAGGCCCAAACCACGCCTTCGTCGCCTTTTGCTCCATGGGGAAGCCGGCATACTCGCCGCCCAGCTTGTACTTATTATACTGCAGGTGAGCGTAGCCAAGCCCCAGGTTAATATCAATCTTGAAGCGCGGCGAGAGGTAAAACTTGTACCCCGTCGAAAGCCCGCCGGAAACGCCCCAACCCTTGCGGCGCACGGATTGATCCTTGTCGCCATGCCTGAACAGGCCGATGTTGAACTGCCCGTAGAGGGCGTACGGCCCCACGTAAAAGCCGTCCCAGGAATCGTTCGTGTAATAATGCGACGGCGAAACGTGGTACCGGCACTCGATGCTGCCCGTGGCGGCGCGGAAAACCTCCTCGTGCTTCTTGAACATGTACGGCATCCACAGCGCCTCCGCGTCCAGCGTCAGCTGCCGGGTGAGCGTCACCTCAGCGCCGATATTGGGCGACCCCATCAGCAGCAGCGGCACGTTTGTTTTGATAGATTGCCCCCGCGCCTCCCCGCCCGTCAGCGCGAGCAACAGCGCGCAGGCCAATAGCGCATGTATGTAATATGACTTCATTTTCTGGTTTTTAAATTAAATATCCCTGTCGGAATCCTTGATACCCTCGTCCCAACCCACCAGGCTGACGCCCACCACCACGTACCTGTCCACCTCTATCACCAGGTGCTGCCCGTGCAGCAGCGTCAGCGGTCTACCCGTCTTCACATCAACCACCTCCACCGGGATAGAGCACACCACGTCGCCCGCGGCATCGATAAAATAGAGGCCGATCCTCGTCATCTCGCCGCTGATCGACGGGAAATATCGCCGCTCGAACTCCCAGGCGGCAGCCGAGGCGCCCGACGGCATCGAAATATCGTCAAAAAGATAATCGGCGTCCGTGAAGCGCGAACTCAGCGTGTCCAGCTGGAAAAACTGTCGCGTCGCCACACCCGTGGCCTCCAGCTGCACGCGCGCCACGCTCGACATCGACACGGGCATGTTTTTAAACTTCACGGTGATCAGCCCGACGTACTTTTCCAGCGTCGTCGTGTCCACCTTTTGCTTGAACGTGGCGCCGATCTCCGGCGTCAACTTCTGGAAGATCATCTCCGACGGCTGCGCGTAAGCGTGCGACCGCGGCGGGGCGTCGATCTCCCTCATGGCGACAAACGATTCTGCCAACATCTTGGCGCCCTCCATCTGCATATCGCCCACGTTGGCATAGCAATACGCCGTGTACTTCCCCGGCGGCAGGTGAAAGCTAAACACGCCGGCAGCCGCGCGGGGATCGCTA
The DNA here is from genome assembly GCA_031267995.1 of Odoribacteraceae bacterium. GTDB lineage: Bacteria > Bacteroidota > Bacteroidia > Bacteroidales > Marinifilaceae > JAIRKS01. Next base: position 4,485 of record JAIRXZ010000187.1, read on the forward strand.
TCGCCAGGCCAACCCGTGCGGCGGATTCTTACAAGTTGTCCCTTCTCGTCGTAGACGGCCACGTAGCAATTGGTCGCCATCCCGCTGGCAACCTCCGGCACGTAGACCCTGTAGTTGCTCTCGTCCACGAAATAATCGTACGTGCACGAAGCAAGCAAGCAGCACGGGACGATGGACGCGACAAGAAGATTTTTTATCTTCATTTTCATTCTCTTTTTCTCGTGAAACAGGGCATCTTCACCCTGCCGCCGGGGAAAGGCGGGACGACTGCCCCACCTTCCCGTCGACAGGCGCGAGGAAATTAAATATCCAGATCCGTCGATTGGATGTTGGAATCCCACGGCGTCGGGTTGGACACCACGATGGTGAGACCACCCTCCTTGGCAGGCGTCGTCGGGACGCCCTTGGTGCCGCCGGAGGTCAGGTTAAGATTCACCTCCCGGATCGTGTTCGGCTGGAAAGAATCCGTGATAAGCCCTGCCCAGCTCACCAGCGCGCCGCCGGCATCCGTCACCGTCGTCCCGTCGCTCAGCACGTGGCCGGTGGGGGCGTGACCGGTAATCACCACGTAATAACGCTGCGAGGTGCTGGCCGTGGCGTTAGAGGCAGCCCTGCCGCCATTATTCGGGAACACCACGATCTCCCTCCATTTCATGAAATTCGCGTCATTAATCACCGTCGGGTTATGCGTGGCAGCCGTCGGATCCTGCGACTTGAAAGTACCCGCGCCCGAGGCGCCCACGATCACGGCCGAATCAATCGACGTCGCCGTCACGCCGCCGGCATTCCCCGCGCCAATCCCCATGCCGGTAGGCAACGTGTAGACAAGCACCGAAGCATCGGCATGGCCAAAGTCAACATTCGAGTTATCAAAACCCTGGCTCTTGTCATTCACCCGCAGGCGCACGCGCATCATCGCCACCTCCCGCTTCAGCTTCAGCGGCGTGGCGCTGATATCGGTCGTTTGTCCCGACGCGATCTTCACCTTCGTCGTGTCCGCCATGAACACCTCCGCCGGCACGGCAAAAGGCTTCAGTTTAGTACCCGCGCCCAGCACGGTAGCGACCGGCGCCGGGAAAGCGCTCAACGCCATGTGGCGAATCGTCAAATTGGCCACCCCCTGGTTCCGCACGTTCATCGCCGTCCACTCCAGCGGCGACGACCCGATCATCGTCGTCACGCTATCCGTGCTCGACTTCGCGTTGGCCACCAGCACCATCGTGTACTCCCCCTCCGGCACCGTCGTCCACGTACGTTTCACCACCCCGCCCGTTGCCACGGGCTTGATCGTGTCCGAAAACTTCACCACCCCGCCGGCGTCATACAAAAACATCTGGATCTGCTTGATACTCCCCCAGGAAGTAATCGGCACGGCCGTCGACGACGCGCGCGTGTTCGCCTGGCCGAAAACAATCTTCGCCTCCAGCGACCCGGTTCCACCTCCCCCCGCGACCTCTTTCTTGTCACAGGAGCTGAATGCCAACGCCAACACGGCAAGGCAAGCCAATTTTACACTCATTACTTTTCTCATTTTCTATTAATAAAAGGTTATCACTTTGTTCAAAACACACCATTTGAAACATAGAGTGACGCGTGAGAAGATAATCACGCCGCGAAAACACGCGAAAAAACGCGCGAAACCACGGCGGTCGTCAAAATTTTTCCGGAAAAAACCCCTACTTGATTGTCAGCACACACACTCTAATCAAAACGCGCGTCAAAGGCGCGACCATTTTCATTTTCTACCACTCATGAACGGCGAAAGGTCGAAAAAGTTTCACGTCAAGTTTCCTTTTTTTCGGCGCCCCGGCACGCGCCGCTGGCGTTCACGCACATTCGCCCGGCAAAAAAATCACTTCACCCCCGTCCGCCCCAGCTTCAGGCTCAGCCGGCCGCGAATCCGGTCAATCGCCTGCTTCCTCCTGATCCACTCCATGATCTCCGCCGACTCCCCCCCCTCCTGCAGCTCCAGGATACGCCCGTCCGCCTCCCGCGTCAACATCTCCACGCGCCGCATCTTGTAATTATCAATCACCTTCGGCAGGAACTCCGCCAGCTTCATCTGCTCGCTCTCCACGAAACTCTCGAGCCGCGTCCACAGCCGGCTCAGCTCGTAAGGCTCGCTCAGGATATCCGCCACCACCGCGCTCACCCGCTCGTCCGGGTAAGCGATAAAATGACGCGCCGGGATAAAGCCGGGCGACAAATGCCGCGCCCCGTACTCCTCCCGGATAGCGTTATACACCGGGTTCAGCAACGTCAACTCATCCTCCGCCAGCTCCCGGATCACGAACTCGCCGACGGACACCGGCCGCCCGGCCGCCCCCTCCGCCGCCTCCTCCTCGTACAACTCCAGCGTCCCGAACAGCAACAAATACCGGATCAGCACCCGCTCCTCCAAATCGCACGGCGACAGCGCCCCCGCCGTCGTCACCGCCACCGTCGGCGCCACCCCCTGCCGCCTCACCGCCGGCTCGAACCCCGGCCGTCCCTGCCGCAACTTCACGATCTCCACGTGCAACACCCGCTCCTCCACCTCCAGCCGCGCCGCCGTCTCCCGCGCGTACACCGACCGCGTGATCGCGTCCGGGATCTTCGCTATACTCCGCACGATATCCGTGATCAGCCGCGCCCGCTCGATCGGGTCGCTCCCCGCCTCCTTCAGCAACAGCTTCGTCTTGAACGAAATAAAATCAGTCTCGTTCGCCGCGATAAACTCCGACAACTCGCTCGACGACCGACCCCGCGCGAACGAATCCGGATCCTCCCCCTCCGGCAGCAGCAACACCCTCGCGTTCAGCCCCTCCTCCAGCACCAGGTCGATACCCCGCAGCGACGCCTTGATACCCGCCGCGTCACCGTCATAAATAATCGTCACGTTCGACGTCAGCCGCCGGATCAGCCTGATCTGCTCCACCGTCAGCGACGTCCCCGACGACGCCACCACGTTCTCCACCCCCTTCGCGTGCAGCGAAATCACGTCCGTGTACCCCTCCACCAGGATACACCTGTCCTGCTGCACCACGCTCCGTTTCGCCAGGTAAATCCCGTACAGCGTCCGCCCCTTGTGATAAATCTCCGACTCCGGCGAATTGACATACTTCGCCACCTTCTTGTCCGACGACATCGTCCTGCCACCGAACGCGATAACCTTCCCCGCGATATCCCGCACCGGGAACATCACCCTCCCCCTGAACCGGTCGAGCACCCCCCGCTCCGGCTCCACGCACACCCCCGTCTTCACCAGGTACTCCGCCTTGTACCCCCGCGCCATCGCGCTCGCCGTCAGCGCGTCCCTCGCCTCCGGGCAATACCCCAGCCCGAACTTCTCGATCATCGCCGGCGCGATCCCCCGCACCCTCAAGTACTCCAGCGCCACGTTCCTTCCCTCGTCCGTCCCGTGCAGCTGCCCTGAAAAAAACTCCGCCGCGTACGCCGTCACCAGCAACATACTCTCCCGCTCGCCTCGTTCTCGCCGTTGCTCCTCGCTAAGCGCCTGCTCTTCAACGGGAATATTATAACGCGCCGCCAGGTACCGCAGCGCGTCGGCATACGACAACTGCTCGTGCTCCATGATAAAATTCACGGCATTCCCCCCCTTCCCGCACCCGAAACACTTGTAAATCCCGCGCGCCGGCGAAACGTTAAACGACCCCGTCTTCTCGTTATGGAACGGGCACAACCCCACGTAGTTCGCCCCTCGTTTCTTCAAGTTAACGAACCCGGACACGACATCAAGTATATCCGCCGCGTCAAAAATCCTCTGTACGGTCTCCTGGTCAATCATATCGCGAATGTAACAGATTTTACCGGATTTCACCCGCCGCCACCGGCCGACGGGAGCCTCCACCCGGGGTTTGAAACGGGACGAAAATTTTTCATCCCCCCGATGACATGAGTTCTTATCCCGGACACGTCCCGACTTGCACGGGAATTACCAGCACGTCCAAGTGCGCAGGCGAGACTTCGAGTGAGATGATTAAAAAAATTCGGAAAGAGTGTGCAACAATGTGGATAATGTTTCGTAAAATTGCATAATCTCTAATTGATCGGTCCCCAAAACGAACAAAACGTTCGATAAAGCAACGAAACGATTGAAGTGATATGTCTATAACGTTGACAAAGGTAAAAAAAATCTTGCATCGCCAAGCGATAGAGCAAGAAAATACAAAAAACGAGAACGACGGGAGTAAGCCCGCCACGCGCGGTATTTCTCGTGAAAGCACCACTGTCAGCACAACTACCCTTAACATCACGAATTACAAAATGCTCACACAATAAAAACAAGAAACCATGAAACGATTTTTAAACCATTTAAAAAACGAAGCGAATCCCAAAAGAAGGATAAGTCGCGGAAAGCTATTTGTTTTCTTTTTCACCGCCATTGTATGTTTACTGTCGTGCGAAAAAAATGGTGACGCGAACGTGAAAACAGCCCTAAGCGAGGAGGAAATAACCACCTTCTACACCAGAATAGAAAACTTTGTTGAAACGCCCGACTTTAAGTCACACGACTCTACTGAAGAATTGAAGCCTCTCGTGGAAAGCTGGCTAAAGCAACAACCCGAAGTGGCAAGTGTAAAAATAGAGGGAGATATCCTAACATTCGCTCTGCTTAACGGTGGCATAACCGAAATTGAATTTACAGAACCTGAGGAAATGGCGCCGGAAGAGCCATTAGACTTTGATTGGGAAACAGTAGATGGAAGTTATTTTACGGGTATCGATTCACGCGGTATGGATCCCCAAAAACAGCCCATCACGGAATCACAATCCGCGACACGAGCTGAAACCACTAATTATCCCGATTACATATATCCTGTTTTTTGGGAGCCTACTTTAGACATTTCACTTAAAAAGTACGTGGAGAAATGCTTCGATAAATCGGTCTGTCGCCAAGAAAACACATTAACTGCCCAAGATACATTTTGTAGGCCATCGCTACTACCAACTTACTTGAATCCTCCTGGAGCGAATCCCAAGCCAAATCTCATATTTATCGCCACACACGGCTCGCCGGAATATTTACAAATAGGTTCTCATGCAAACCTCCCGGCTTATCAAGAATCCTTAAAACAACTCAACAAAGGATATGGTATTGACATTAGTAAAGGAACAACAAAAGTACAACTAAGCAAGTCTAAGAATAAGCAAGGGGTTGTTATCAGATATATTATGAATTTACATGTAGACGACTTGGCAAAATTACTGAAGAATGTGGATTTCAGTAATTCTATCGTATTCCTGAACGCTTGCAATAGTTTAAGTACGTCAGCCTTTGCAGACGTATTTTTAAAACGTGTAAAGCGTGGCGCTGCCTATGTCTATGGCTTTGTTGGTAAACCTTATCAATGGCCAATTCTCATGGAATCTCTTTTAAATTGTTTAATCTCGCCAAACCGTATGGACAACGCGGCATACGTTGCCACCAAAACCACGGGACAGGCCATTAGCTATGTCAGAGGTAATACTTACATAAGTGAAATAGGTTTATTGCAAGGAACCGGCGGAGATCCGGACTTCCGATTTCAACATCCCGTTGCAGTAAGCGTCCACCCCTACAGCCGCGGTAACGCGGTTACCACCAGAAGTTCGCAGGAGCCTGCTGTTGCAATGGGTGGCTGCCATATAAATTATTATTCGCCGGGCGCGGGTTATTCCCAAAGTTTCTACGGAATTGTCTACAGCAAGGAAACCGACAATCCTAGAATTGGCGACGGGAAATCTAATTATAAATTTGAAGGACTTGACCATGAGGTTTTTGGTGGTGAGGATTTTTATTTAAGCTTGGATGATATAGAATACGACACACAATACCATTACCGCGCCTTTGTCTGTTCCATATATAGCGACGGTCAGGCATATATTTACTATTCCGAAGAAGTGGAGCCGTTTGAAGTTGAAGGCGAAGAAGAACCACCTGTACCACCACCTGCAAATACACCCCCTCATTTCGTCTCTGATCAGACTTGGGTGATCGCCGGCCTAACATGGAGTGACCGAGTTGTAGGTGCGCCAGTGGGCTGTGTCTATACCGATACATTATCAAGAATATTGGGAACTTCTCCACCTGCTCAGTATAAGGTTTATGATGGCAGGTATTATTATAATTGGACATGTGTGGATGCATATTCCACTCAGCTGTGTCCGTCGCCATGGCGTGTGCCTTCGCCGTTGGATTTTAGTAATTTTGACTTTACTGTTATTCCGACTCTGGTTAGCGAATGGGGGTATGGAGGTTTTGCTTACGGTGACATGAGGAGCGTAGACACGTGCGGCTCCTACTGGACGTCCTTGGGGTGCAGTGGCGACTACGACCACTATGGGCCCGGTAGCTACTACGCCTACAATATGTACTACCAGAGCGACCGTCGGGGCGTATCCCACACACTAAAAGTCATTGGAGGCCAGGTTAGGTGCGTGAAATAACCCACTCATTAATCACAGATTTACCACCACGAATTAAATGCGAATTTTAAACGAATTGAAGCGAATGACGCCTGCCGGCGCGACGAACGCCCCGGCAACGCGGGCGGGGTCTCCCGTGGCGCCCCTCGCGACCCCCGTTTCGACTGTTTTTACCCCGAAAACGTCCCGCCCTACAGCTGTAACGCCCCGCCCTACAGCTGTTGGCCACTTGGCGACAGCTGTCGGGCGTGACGCGACAGCTGTAGGACGTGGCG
>JAIRXZ010000056.1 GCA_031267995.1 Odoribacteraceae bacterium
CCGCGGTAGCTGAGCTTGTCGAAGCTCATGATTGTTGGCTTTTGTTGTTTGGGCTTCGACAGGCTCAGCCACCGGTGCGGTGGTGGTGGTGGTGGCTTCGACAGGCTCAGCCACCGGTACGATAGCCGCGGTGGCTGAGCTTGTCGAAGCCATTGGAGTTTGCTGTAGGGGCGCACGGGGACACCCTGTTCCACATGCCCTTCCGCATGTGTGCCCTTGGCGTTTACGTCCCCGGCGTGTGCGCCCCCGGCGCGTACGTTTACTTACCCGTTGTCCAATCCGCGGGGGTATTCCCCATTTGCAGGACGAGGTGGGAGCCGGCGGAGATGAAGGTGAAGGGGATGTAGGCTTCGCGGTAGGGGATGCCGTCGAGGGTGATGCTTTGGATATAACGGTTTTCCGGGCTGTTGTCCAGGGCGGTGACGCGGAAGACGCGGCCGTCTTTGACCTTTATCTCTGCCTCGTCGATGATGGGACTTCCGAAGAAAAATCGTCCACCGGCAGGTTCAACCTGGTAAAAGCCAAGGGCGGAGAGGATGTACCAGGCGGACATCTGGCCGACGTCCTCGTTGCCGGGAAGACCGTCGGGGGCGTCGTGGTAGAGCGTGGCGAGCACCTCGCGGACGCGGTCGGCGGCTTTCCAGGGCTGCCCGGCCAGGGTGTAGAGGTATATGACGTGGTGCACGGGTTCGTTGCCGTGAGCGTACTGGCCGATGAGGCCGCTGATGTCCGGGGAGGCCTCCGCGCCCATGTCGCCGGTGACGATGAAGAGGGAGTCGAGCTTTTCGACGAAGCGCTGGCGACTGCCGAAGAGGTTGATCAGCCCCTCCACGTCGTGCGGCGCCAGCCAGGTGTATTGCCAGGCGTTGCCCTCGGTGTAGTCGTTGGCGCGATGGGGGGCGCTAAAGGGGTCGAAGGGCACGCGGAAGTGCCCCTCGGCGTCGCGGCCGCGGGCGAAGTTAACGGAGGGGTCGAAGTAGAAGGCGTAGGAGGCGGCGCGGCGGGTGAAGTAGTCGGCGTCCGCGGTCTTGCCCAGCAGGCTCGCCACGCGGGCTATCGACCAGTCGGCCAGGGCGTATTCCATGCCGGTGGCCACGGATTCGCCGTAGAGGTTGCAGGGGATGTAGCCGTGTTGCTTGAGGAGCGACAGGCCGCGCTCGTCCAGCATGGCGGAGGTTTTCATGGCCTCGAAGGCGAGTTCCTTGTCGAAACCGTCGTAGCCCTTGAGGATGGCGTCTGCGACGACGGGGATGGCAGGGTTGCCGACCATGCAGTCCGTTTCGCAACCCATGAGGTGCCAGACGGGTAGCTTGCCTTGCTGCTGGTAGACGCGGAGCATGGTGTTGATGATGTCGGCCATTTTTTCGGGGTGGATGATGGTCATGAGGGGGTGGGCGGCGCGGTAGGTGTCCCAGAGGGAGAGGGTGGTGTAGTTGACGAAGCCGTCGGCGTGGTGGTCGCGACCGTCGGCGCCGCGGTAGTCGCCGTTGACGTCGCTGAATTCCGAGGGGGCGATCATCGTGTGGTAGAGGGCGGTGTAGAAGACGCGGAGGGTGCGGGGGTCGGCGGCGCGGATGGCTATTTTGCCGAGTTCGCGGTTCCACTCCCTGTCGGCTTGCTCGACGGTGCACTCGAAGTCCCATTCCGGCAGTTCGGCGCGGAGGTTGGCGGCGGCGTTTTCGACGCTGACGGGGGAGAGGGCTACCTTGACTTCGAGCTGCTCGCCGGCGGCGTCGTTGAAGAGCGCTTTGGCGTAGAGGCGCCTGGCGGTGAGGTCGTCGCACTCGCGGCGGCGGCCGTTGTCGTAGAGTTGCAATTCGCTGATGGGTCTGGAGAATACGGCGACGAAGTATACGCGCTGCGCCGATGCCCAGCCGGAGGAGTAGCGGTAGCCGGCGATGGTGCGGTCGTCTAAGCGGCTGACGCGGGCTTCCGTGGGGGCGTCCCAGCCGATGCCATTGACGAGGTCGATGATGACGGCAGGGGAGGAGGCCGGTGGGAAGGTGTAGCGGTGAAAGCCAACGCGTTTGGTGGCGGTTAGTTCCACGTCGATGCCGAAGCGGTCGAGGCGCGTGGCGTAGTAACCGGGTCGCGCGCGTTCGTTTTTGCGGGAGAAGTACGACCAGTTTCCCGATTGCTGGTCGGCGGCGTGGCCTCGCGCCAGGGTGACGTCGCCGGAGACGGGCATGAAGGTGATGTCGCCGAGGTCGCCGATGCCGGTGCCGCTGAGGTGCATGTGGCTGAAGCCGATGACGGTGGTGTCCGAGATGTGGTATCCCGATGTCCAGTCCCATCCGTTGGGGATGCTGGTGGGGCCGAGCTGCACGAGGCCGAAGGGTACGTTGGCGCCCACGAAGACGTGGCCGTGGCCGCCGGAGCCGATGTGGGGGTCGACGTAACGGGTGTACGCGCCGTCGACGCCGGCGCACGAGGCCGCCAACAGGGTGATGGCGACGAGGCGGGTGAGTTTGTGATGTGTCATGGTTTTATTGTTATTTTAAAGGTTTCGGCAGAGGAAGGGTTAGCGACAGGTGAGGCGGTAGATGCATCGCTGCCGGAATGTTTGCCCCGGGCGCAGTACGGTGGTGGGGAATCGCGGGTTGTTGGGGCTGTCGGGGAAGTGCTGCGGTTCCAGGGCGATGCCCCCGTTGGGGAGGTGAGGGAGGCCGTTTTTGCCCGTGGCGCGGCCGTCGAACCAGTTGGCGGCGTAGATTTGCAGGCCGGGGGTGGTGGTGGATAGTTCCAATTGCCGACCGCTGTGGGGGTCGAAGAGGGTGGCGGCGGTGGGGTGATCGTTCAGTACAAAGTTGTGGTCGTAGCCCCGGCCGCGGCGCAGTTGTTCGTCGTCGATGCCGAGACGCGCCCCGACGGGGGTGGGCACGCGGAAGTCGAAGGGCGTTCCCTCCACCGGCAGCAGGCGGCCGTCGGGGATCAGGGATTCGTCCACGGGGGTGAATCGGTCGGCGCGTATCTCCAGGAGGTGGTCGAGGACGGTGCCGTTGCCCTCGCCGCGCAGGTTGAAGTAGGAGTGGTGCGTGGGGTTGAAGACGGTGGGCTTGTCCGTTTCGGCGCGCCATTCGATTTCGAGGGCGCCGGCGGCGAAGGTGTAGGTCATCTCCACCAGGAGGTTACCGGGGTAGCCCTCGTCGCCGTCCGGGGAGAGGAGGCGGAAGTGGAGGCGGTGGTCGTCGTCCTGTTTGGCCTCCCACGCCACCAGGTCGAAGCCCTTTACGCCCCCGTGCAGGCTGTTTGCCCCGTTGTTGACGGGGAGTTGGAAGCGCTGGCCGTCCAGGGTGAAGGCGCCGCCGGCAATCCTGTTGCCGTACCTGCCGATGGTGGCGCCGAGGTAACGCTCGCCGGTGAAGTGGAGGTATTTGTCGATGCTGTCCAGGCCGAGCACCACGTCGTCGCGATGGCCGTTCCTGTCTCTCGCCCACCATTCGACCACGCGGGCGCCGAGGTTGGTGACGGACATTTCATCTCCGTTTTCGTCGCGCAGGAAAAAGAGGTCGGTAGGCCTCCCGTCGACGATCGTCTGGAAGTTTTCCCTTTTCATCCGAATGTGTTTAAACATGGTGCTGATGTTTTAAGTTTATCGCGCTAAGGTAATTAAAATAACGGGCGACACGGGGCAACCCCCGCGGAGTTTGTCCCGGGGGTGCGCACTCGTGCCGGCGTCGGTTTAGAGGTTGTAGAAGGTGGTGAAGGCCTTGATGACGTGGGCGTGGTCGAGGGTTCCGGCGGTTTCGCGCACGGAGTGCATTGCCCACATGGGATTTCCGATGTCGACGCCGCGGATGTCGAGCTGGGTGAGGAGGATGTTGCCGAGGGTGGATCCGCCGGCCATGTCGGAGTGGTTGACGAAGCGCTGGCAGGGGACGCCGGCCTGCCGGCAGATGGTTTCAAAGACGGCTGCCGAGTCGCCGTCGGTGACGTATTTTTGGTTGGCGTTGATCTTGATGACGGGGCCTCCGTTGATGACGGGGTGGTTGGTGGGGTCGTGCTTTTCGGTGTAGTTGGGGTGGAGGGCGTGCGCCATGTCGGCCGAAATCATGAAGGAGTGGTGGATGGCGCGCTGGAGATCCTCGTGCGTGCCGCCGGTGCCGAAGATGATTCGCTCGATGATGGAACGGAGGACGGGGGAGGCGGCGCCTTGCTTGGTGCCACTGCCGACCTCCTCGTTGTCGAAGATGGCCAGGATTTTGGCGCGGCCGGGGACGGGACGGGGGGCGATCAATGCCTTCAGTCCGGCGTGCACCATGGCGAGGTCGTCGAGGCGGGGGGAGGAGATGAATTCGTCGTCGAGACCGCAGAGGCAGCCGCGCGCCTGCTCGTGAAGGGTGAGGTCGAAGTCGAGGATATTCCCCGGCGCGGTGTCAAGCTCCGCGGCCAGGAGGCGGGCGAGATATCCCTCTTTTTCAAACTTTTCGTTGATCATTCCCAGGACGGGGAGCATGTCCTTTTGCTTGGAGAGGGGGTTCCCCTGCTCGTTGACGGCGCGGTTGAAGTGGATGGCAATGTGGGGAATGATCAGGAGCGGACGGTCGAAGTTGACGAGGCGAGGGACGGGGTGCAAGGGGTGCTCGCCCCTGAGAAGGACGCGGCCGGCAAGGGTGAGCGGCCGGTCGAACCACGTGTAGAGAATGGGGCCGCCGTAAACTTCCGTGTTCAACTTCAGGTATTTGTTGCTGACGGGAATTTCGGGGCTTGGCTTCACGCGGAAGGTGGGCGAATCGCTGTGCGCGCAAATGAGGCTGAAACCCTCGCGGGCGAGGTTGCCGCCGGAGAGGTCGATGGCAAAGAGGGAGGAGTCGTTGCACGTGATCATGTATTTGCCCCCCTCCTCGATGTTCCAGGCGTCGCCCGGGGAGAGAAGGGTGTAACCGGCCGAGGCCAACTCCCGCCTGGCGTTGGCCACGACGTGGAAGTTGGTGGGACTTTGGTGAATGAAGTCGATGAGTTCGAGCGCTTGCTTCTTTTCCATGATGTTTTGTTTTTAACGGGTTAGGGTTGGGAGAAAATCCGCGTTGCCGCCGCGGATAAGTTCGTGCACCCGCGCGCCGTACATGACGAGGGGCGGGGTGAGGACGCTGGTGTTGTTGTAAGTGATCTTGCCGCCGGTTTGGGCATTGATAACCAAGCCCCCGGAGGCTTCCACGAGGGCATGCCCCGCCGCCACGTCCCACTCGAAGCAGCGGCCGAATTTTGGGGCGATGTCGATTTCGCCCTTGGCCACCATGCCGTACTTGGAGGAGGCGCTGAGGGGGACGATCTCGACGTCATGACCGCGTTTCTGCAGGAGGTCGATGTACCGGAACTCTTCTTCCATGACGTGGAAGCGGCTCACGCCCACCCTCAACCGCTTGCCCTGGCGGACGGGCGGGCGGACAGGTTCCGTCTGGTCGCCCTTACAGAGGTGACAGCCCTTGCCCGTTGCTCCCCAGAGAATCTCGTCGTCGTTTATAATGTTGATCATCCCGAAGATGGGGGTCTTCCGCTCCACCAGGGCAACGTTCACGCAGAAGCGGCCGTTGCGCTCGATGAACTCCTCCGTCCCGTCCAGCGGGTCGACGATCCAAACGAGATCCCAACCGGCACGCGACCGGTAATCAGGGAGATCGGACTCCTCGCTGATCACGGGAACGCGAGGGTAAAGGCGCCGGAGGCCGTCCACGATGTGGGTGTTGGAATCCCTGTCCGCGTCTGTCAGGGGAGAATGGTCTTTTTTAAAGTCAATGGCGAAGGTCGCGGAGTGGTAATGCGCGCGGAGTATCTCTCCCGCTTCTTTTACTATAGCCTGTACTCCAGCTACATCATTGTCGTCTACTAACATATTCAGTCGTATTTATCAGCCGTTGAAAGTTAGGAATAATTCTCGCTCTCCCCGCTCGACGTTCTTTTTAATTAACATATTCTCTGCAGATTTCACAACACGCGGCGCGAGACATGGCGCCGGTTCGATATGGAATTGAAAACTACCTGGTAAAGGGGGGCGAGTTGTACGCGTCCGTCGTTCGATTTCTCCCCGGCGCGTTCATCTCGATCCCTTTCCAGCGTTCGCGCGACACCCTTGCACCGGGCTGACGTTGACCCGTTCTCGCATCGAATTGATGTTAAAAGCGGGTTGACGTTAAAATAAAATAATCTCGACCGACCATTAACCATGATTAACTTATGAAAAAGGCTTTATTAACACAAATAATTTCATTTGTCCTGTCTATCGCCCCTACCTTTGTGTCGTCGAAAGACAAATAGAGATTTTTCATAAGTTTGTATGGTTTAGGTTAGTAGTTAGTAATGCAATCTTAAGGGGCGATGTGAATCGCCCCTTATTCATTTTATGGCTATTCCTCGCTCTCCCGGCTGGTTTCCGCTCTTTCTTTTCCGGCTGGTTTTCGCGGCAATCCGGCAGATCTTCGTTCTTTCCCGACTGATCTTCGCAATAGTCCGGTTGGTATCCGCTACAGTCCGGCCATTTTTTCCCCCGTGCATCTTGATAATCGAAAATATTTCATACATTCGCGTCCAGATGAACTGTTAGCTCAGTCGGTTCAGAGTACTGCCTTGACATGGCAGGGGTCGCCGGTTCAAGTCCGGCACAGTTCACGAAGCGTCATCGAGAGATGGCGCTTTTTTCGTGCGCGGGGGGCGGGGGGAGGCGAGGACGCACCTGCGTGTGTGCCCTTTCTCGCGTGCGCATCCCGACGACAACACCGGTAAACGTTGCGGGCACCCCTCGCGGGGGCCCACCTCTTTGTGTAGAGACGTAGCGAGCTACGTCTCCAAGATTGGATTTCCGTTTCCTGAGACGTAGCACGCTACGTCTCTACAGAGGTCGTCCAATCCATACCCGTATATCAGGTCGTCCAATCCATATCCGTACATCAGTAGAGACGTCGCGTGCTACGTCTCAGGAACCGGGCATCCCCTTGCCCACCCACCACAAAAAAAAGCTCCCCCGGTAAAATCCTTGTAGCCGTCGCGGATTCAAGGATCGGGGGAGCGGGTTCACTTGCAAAGCGGAAAATGCACAGTGAACGTCGATTTAAGAATGAACGTCTAAATTAACAGTAACAATGAAAGTAAAGATCTTTTGTTGTTGTTTGCCAGCCGGGGGAGCGACGGCTAACCGACGGCGTGGTTATTAGGACGTCCATGAGGGGAGGGGCTACTTCCCCGTCGAGGAAGCCTCCCGATTAGCCTTCGCCGCCGCGTGATCGGCCTCC
>JAIRXZ010000058.1 GCA_031267995.1 Odoribacteraceae bacterium
TGCCACGCGAACTCGCGAGACGGTTCTAAAAATTTTAGAAGTGCCACGCGAACTCGCGAGACGGTTCTAAAAATTTTAGAAGTGCCACGCGAACGCGCGAGAAGGTTCTAAAAATTTTAGAAGCGCCACGCGAACGCGCGAGAAGGTTCTAAAAATTTTAGAAGCGCCACGCGAACGCGCGGGAAGCTTGGAAGGGTGCACGCGCGGGGTACCGCGCCGCGAAACCCCGGATTGCCAAAAGAGATATGATTTTAATCAAAAAATGAAATGTAGCGGGTGATTTATAAAATATCTTTGTGAAAATCATAACTCTAAAAATAACCTGTCACATGAAAACGAAAATCATTTTGCTCGTCGCCGCCCTGACGATCACCGCGCGGGCGGGCGTGGCGCAGGAATACGCCGTTCGTTTTGCCGAATCGGAAATCGCTCGCTTCCCCGAAGCGTGGCAGTTAGATCACGGCTCGCGCCTCTACTTCGGTTACTCGCAGGGGGTCGGTTGCTCCGCCATGTTGAGGGTGTGGGAGGCCACCGGCAATAGGAAATTCTATGATTACGTGGAGAAATGGACGGAGAGCCTCGTCGACGACCAGGGAAATATCCACCTCTATCGCCCGGAGGATTACAATCTCGACTTTATCAACTCCGGCAAGGTGCTTTTCGATGTCTACAAGCAGACGGGAAAGCCCAAGTACAAGGCGGCGCTCGACCTCCTGGTCAAGCAGTTGCAGCGGCATCCCCGCACTTCCGAGGGCGGTTTCTGGCACAAGTTGATATACCAGCACCAGATGTGGCTGGATGGCCTTTACATGGCTTCGCCCTTCCTGGCGCGCTACGGCGCGGAGTTCGACAAGCCGGCGCTGCTCAACGACGCCGTGCAGCAGTTTATGATTTGCGCCCGACATACTTACGATCAGCGGACGGGGCTGTATTATCACGCCTGGGACGAGAGCCGGTTTCAACGCTGGGCGGATAAGATGACGGGCAAGTCTCCCAACTTTTGGGGACGGAGCATCGGCTGGTGGTTCATGGCGCTGGTGGACGTGCTGGATTACGTGCCGGAGGATCATCCCTACCGGCCGGAGCTGATCCGGATCGTTCGCGGGCTGACGGAGGCGGCGCCCAATTTCCAGGACGAGGATGGCCTCTGGTGGCAAATTATCGACCAGCCGGGGCGCGAGGGGAATTACCAGGAGGCGTCCGTCTCCTCGATGTTCATGTACGCCATTGCCAAGGCGGTGAACAGGAAATACGTGGACGAGAAGTACCGGGCGGTGGCCGAAAAGGCGTTCGCCGGCATCACCCGTCGCCTGATTCGCGTGGAGGCGGACGGGCGGCTGTCGCTCACCCGCTGCTGCGCCGTTAGCGGGCTGGGGGGTAGTCCTTATCGCGATGGCAGCTTTGATTATTACGTCAACGAGCGCATCCGCGATAATGACGCCAAGGCCACCGGGCCGTTTATCATGGGTTGTCTTGAATTGAAAAAGTAACGGGCGATGAAACGGGTGATCTGCACGATATGGCTCCTCGTCGCGGCGATGACGATGAGAGCGGAGACGGAGACGACGCGGGTGATGCTCTCCGGCGCGGGTTTTGGCGACGAGGTGGAGTGGGATTTTTTCTGCTCGGCGGGGGCGCGCTCCGGGAGCTGGCAAAAGATTGCCGTTCCCTCGCAGTGGGAGTTGCAGGGTTTCGGGGAGTATACCTACGGCCGCTGGTACAAGGAGAAGGGGGCGAAACCGTCCACCGAGGTGGGGACGTATCGCCGCTCTTTTGCCGCGCCGGAGGCGTGGAGGGGACAACGCGTGCAGGTGGTTTTCGAGGGGGTGATGACCGATGCTACCGTGCTGGTCAACGGGAAGCTGGCGGGGGAGACGCATCGCGGCGGGTTTTACCGTTTTTCGTATGATATTTCGGATAAATTGCGCTTCGGGGCGGAGAATATTATAGAGGTGAAGGTGGAGAAGCACTCGGCCAATGCCTCGGTGAACGCGGCGGAGCGAAGGGCGGACTGGTGGCTGTTTGGCGGTATTTACCGACCGGTGTACCTGGAGGTTTTTCCCCCCGCGTCGATTGACCGCGTGGCCGCGGATGCCCGTCGCGATGGCAGTATATCTATCCGCACCACCCTCCGCGGGGCGCGCGCCGGGGAGCGGTTGCGGGCGACAATCAGGCCGCTGATCGGCAACGAGGGGGCTTTTGACACGGCCGTTGTCGTCCTGGGGCGAGGGCAGGAGCGGGGCGCGACGATCGAACACGCGTGGCGCGGCGTGAAGGCGTGGAACCCGGAGGAGCCGAATCTTTACGTGCTGTGCCTGCGCCTGGAGGACGAGCGCGGGAGGGTGCTGCACCAACGGTCGGAGCGCGTGGGGTTCCGCACCGCGGAGTTCCGCCGCGGGGATGGCATCTACGTGAACGGGGTGAAGATCGTGATGAAGGGGATCAATCGCCACTCCTTTTGGCCTGATGGCGGGCGTTGCACCAACCGCGAGATTAGCGTGAAGGATGTTGCCCTGATCAAGGAGATGAACGCGAATGCCGTGCGGTCGCACTACCCGCCGGATACTCATTTTCTGGATGCTTGCGATTCGCTTGGGCTTTTCGTGATTGACGAGCTGGCCGGGTGGCAAAACGCTTACGATACGCGCGCGGGCGCCCTCCTGCAGCGGGAGATGGTGGAGCGGGACGTGAATCATCCCTCCGTCATCATCTGGAGCAATGGCAACGAGGGGGGGTGGAATGTAGCCCTGGACGCGGGTTTTGCCGAGCACGATCCGCAACATCGACACGTGATTCACCCCTGGGCTGATTTTGATGGCATCGACACGCATCACTATCCCGCGTTTCTCACGGGCGTGGGGCGTCTTGCCAACGGGTACGACGTGTTCATGCCCACGGAGTTCATGCACGGCTGTTACGACCAGGGGCACGGCGCCGGGCTGGAGGATTTTTGGACGCGATACAAGCAGCACCCGCTGTTTGCCGGCGCCTTTACCTGGGATTTTAGCGATAATGCCGTGAAGCGCGTGGACAGGGCGGACTCGCTCGATTCGGCCGGCGAGCTGGCGGCGGATGGTATCCTCGGTCCCTACCGGGAGAAGGAGGGGAGCTATTACACCGTGCGGGAGGTGTGGGCGCCCGTGCAGTTCGCGCCGCTGTATATTACCCCCTCGTTTGACGGGAGCTTTATTATTACCAACGAGTATTTATATACGAATCTCTCCCGCTGCACGGCGCGCTTCCGCCTGTCGCGCGTGGATGCCCCGTGGCAAGGGGGCGGGCAACGGGAGGTGGGGGCCGGCGAGGTGTCGCTGCCTTCCCTGGCGCCGGGGGAACGGGGGAGGTTGCGCGTGCCGCTGGCCGGTCTTTTCGACGCGGATGTGCTGGAGCTGACCGTCACCGATCCCCACGGGAAGGAGATGTGCACGTGGAGCTGGCCGGTGACTTATGCCAGGGAGTACGCCGCCCGACACCTGCCCGCCACCCGCGGCAACGTCCCCGCGCGGTACCGGGAGGAGGGCAATCGCCTGATCCTGTCGGCGGCGAAGATGGAGGTGGTCTTTGATAAAGAGACGGGGATGATGGTCGGCGTGACGCGCGACGGCCGGTCGCTTTCGTTTGGCAACGGCCCCGTGCCCGTGGGCATGAACGCCATCTTCAAAAACTTTAAGGCGCGGCTGGAGCGGGGCGATGCCCTCTTTACCGCCCGCTATGCCGGGGCAATCGACTCCATCCAGTGGCGATTAACCCCCGATGGTTTGTTGCGCATGAGCGCCGTGATGCTGAACCGCGCCTCCGGGGGCGAGGGGTTTGACGCCGCGCTGACGGAGGAGGATATATCCAACTTCGGCTTCTCGTTTGACTTTCCGGAGGAGCGCGTGACGGGGATGACGTGGCTCGGCCGCGGCCCCTACCGCGTGTGGAAAAACCGCGTCAAAGGTGCGAGGCACGGCCGATGGACAAAGGGCTACAACAACACCATCACGGGCGTCTCGTTCGAAAACCTCGTCTACCCGGAGTTTAAAGGCTATCACGCCAACCTCTACTGGGCAACGGTGGAGAGCAACGAGGGCGATTTCACCGTGATGAGCGAGAGCGATGGCCTTTTCTTCCGCGTCTTCACCCCGGCGCAACCGGAGGGCGTGTCGCGCGACAGGGCGTTGCCCCCCTTCCCGCCGGGCGACATATCTTTTCTGTACGACATTCCGGGGATGCGCTGTTTCAAGCCATTGTCGCAGCACGGCCCCTCCGCCCAGCCCGGATCTATCCGCGTGAAGAAGGGGGACGAAGGCCTTTCCATGACCCTGTGGTTCGACTTCACGGGCGACGCGTCCAACGCCCCCCGATGGCCGGAAGCGAAAGTAGAGGCTCGCCCCTGGACGCGCTGGTGGTGGCTGGGCAGCGCCGTGGACTCCCTCAACCTCACGCGCAACCTGGAGGAGTACGCCCGCGCCGGCCTGGGTGGCGTGGAGATCACCCCCATCTACGGGGTGCAGGGCAACGAGGCGCGAGACATCCCCTTCCTCTCGCCCGCGTGGATGAACGTCCTGCAACACACCCTGGCGGAGGGTAAACGCGTGGGCATGGAGGTGGAGATGAACGCGGGCACGGGCTGGCCATACGGCGGCCCCGAAGTGACCATCGAGGACGCGGCCACGCGGGTGCTTTTCCGGCAGTTCACGCTGACGGGGGGACAACGCCTGGAGGAGCGCGTCGTCGCCACGGAAAAGAACCAGGAGCGGGTGGCGCGCGTCTCCCGCGTGATGGCCTTCCCGGAAACGGGCAAGTGCCTCGACATCACCGACCGCTGCAACGACGACGGCCAGCTGGATTGGGTTGCCCCTCCCGGCGCGTGGCGCGTCATCGCCCTCCTCACCGGCAAAACGTTGCAGATGGTGAAGCGGGCTGCCCCCGGCGGCGAGGGCTACGTGATGGATCACCTCTCGGCGCGGGCGGTGAGGAACTACCTGGATCGTTTCGACCGCGCTTTTGCATCCTCCGGCGCCCCTTATCCCCACGCTTTTTTCAATGATTCCTACGAGGTTTACGGGTCGGACTGGACGCCGGACATGCTGGAGCAGTTCCGCGACCGGCGGGGGTACAAGCTGGAGGAGTACCTCCCGGAGTTCCTCGGCGAGGGAGATAAGGAGCTGCGCGCCCGCGTGATTGCCGACTATCGCGAGACGATGGCCGAGCTGCTCCTGGAAAATTTCACGCGCCAGTGGACGGCCTGGGCGCACCGCCACGGCAGCATCACCCGCAACCAGGCGCACGGCTCGCCGGGCAACCTGATCGACCTCTACGCGGCGGTGGACATCCCGGAGTGCGAGTCCTTCGGCATCTCCGACTTCCACGTGCAGGGCTTGCGCCGCGATTCCCTCTTTAAAAAGAACGACTCCGACCTCTCCATGCTGAAGTACGCCTCCTCCGCCGCCCACGTCACGGGCAAACCGCTGACCTCCTCGGAGACCTTCACCTGGCTGACGGAGCACTTCCGCACCTCGCTGGCACAGTGCAAGCCCGACCTCGATTTGATGTTTGTCGCCGGCGTCAACCACCTCTTTTTCCACGGGACGCCCTACTCCCCGCGGGAGGCCGAGTGGCCGGGCTGGTTGTTCTACGCCAGCATCAACATGTCGCCCACGAACACCATCTGGCGGGACGCCCCGGCGCTGTTCCGTTACATCGAACGCTGCCAATCGTTCCTGCAAATGGGACAGCCGGACAATGACTTCCTCGTCTACCTCCCCGTCTACGACCTCTGGCACGAGCAAGGGGGACGCATGCTCCCCTTCAGCATCCACGACATGGCGCGCCGCGCCCCCAAGTTCATCGAGGCGGTGCACCGGATCAACGAAAGCGGGCACGACGCGGATTACATCTCCGACAACTACATCCTCTCCTCCACCGTGGAGCGCGGGCTGATCAAAACCGCCGGTGGCGCCGCGTACAAAGCGCTGGTGGTGCCGGGCGTTTCGCTGATGCCGCTGCCCGTGCTGGAACACCTGACGAAGCTCGTGAAGCAAGGAGCGAAGGTTGTCTTCATCGAAAAATACCCGCGCGACGTCCCCGGCCTCTCCCGCCTGGAGGAGCGTCGCGTCGCCTTCAACAAACTCCTCGCCGCCCTTCCCGCCGTCTCCTTCGACGACGCCCGCGCCACCCCCCTGGGCAAAGGCCTCGTCATCACCGGCAAGGAGTACGCCCCCACGCTGGAGGCCTGTGGCGTCCCCGCCGAGGAGTTGAAAAGTCGCTGGGGCATCCAGGCCATTCGCCGCGCCAACGAAACCGGGCATCACTACTTCATCTCCTCACTGCAAGCCAGCGAGATTGACGCCTGGATACCCCTGGCAGTCCCCGCCGCCGGGGTCATCATCTACGACCCGATGACCGGCAAAGCGGGGGCAGCCAAGGTACGCGCCGAGGGAGGACGCGCCTACATCCACCTCCAGCTCAAGTCGGGCGCATCGCTCATCCTGCGGACGTACACCGGCGAGATGCCCCCCGCGGCGCCCTGGGCATATCACGAAGAAGCCGGCGAGGGCACGGTCATCAACGGCGACTGGACTATCCGCTTCCTCGACAGCCACCCCGCCATCCCCGGCGTCTTCCGCGTCGGCCGGGCGCGCCCCTGGACGGAACTCCCCCATCCCGCCGCCACCGTCAACAGCGGCACGGCCGTGTACGCGACCCGCTTCACCCTCCCGCGGCAACGCGCCGACGACTGGCGTCTGTCGTTGGGCAAGGTCTACGAAAGCGCCCGCGTGCGCGTCAACGGTCGCGAAGCCGGTACCGCGTGGGCGCTGCCGATGACGATAGACATTGGTCACCTCCTCCGCGAGGGCGAAAACCTGCTGGAGATAGAGGTCACCAACCTCCCCGCCAACCGCGTGGCCGACTACGACCGCCGCGGCATCCCCTGGCGCGTCTTCAAAGAGATTAATATCGTGGATCTATCCTACAAAAAGACAACCTACGGCCACTGGGGCGTCCTCCCCGCCGGGCTGGGTGGCGACGTGCGACTGATCCCGTTGAAACGATCAGAATAACACCAAATAAAACGAAACGAATGATGAAACAACTATTACTCCTGACCCTCCTCCTGGCGGCAGCCTCTTCCTGTCGCACGGACACCGTTGCCGACCCCTACGCCAGCCTGCGCCGCGCCGCCCCCTTCAGCATGCCCTCCTTCGGCGCGCCGAAATTCCCGGACACCAGGGTGCTGATCTCCACCCACGGGGGCGTCGGCGACGGCCTGACGCTAAACACGGAAGCCTTCGCGAGGGCGATGAAAACCCTCGACGGCATGGGCGGCGGCCACCTCGTCGTCCCCGCCGGCATCTGGCTGACGGGGCCAATCGTCCTCCACTCCAACGTCGACCTCCACCTGGAAAAGGGCGCCGTCATCCTCTTTAGCCCGGACAAAACCCTCTACCCCATCGTCAACACCATCTTCGAGGGGCTGGACACCCGCCGTTGCCAATCGCCCATCTCCGGCCGCAACCTGGAGAACGTCGCCATCACCGGCGAGGGAGCCATCGACGGCAACGGCCACGTCTGGCGCCCCTTGAAGCGCGACAAGGTCTCCGCCGCGCAGTGGCAGCGCATGACCCGCGGCGGCGTCTTCAAGCGCGAGGACTACTGGTACCCCTCCGAGTCCTATTTAAAAGGAGAGCAAGCCAGCGACATGAACGTCCCCCGCGGCCCCAGGACGGACGAGCAATGGGAGGAGATCAAAGACTTCCTCCGCCCCGTGATGGTCAACTTCATCCGCTGCAAAAACGTCTACCTCCAGGGCGTCATCTTCCAAAACTCCCCCGCGTGGTGCCTCCACCCGCTGCTGTGTGAAAACGTGATTGTCGACGCCGTCACCGTCCGCAACCCCGCCTACGCCCAAAACGGCGACGGCATCGACCTGGAATCGTGCCGCAACGCCATCATTGTCAACAGCTCCTTCGACGTTGGCGACGACGGCATCTGCATCAAATCGGGCAAAGACCAGGAGGGACGCCTCCGCGCCGCCCCCTGCGAAAACGTGCTCGTCGACAACTGCACCGTCTACAAGGGACACGGCGGCTTCGTCGTCGGCAGCGAGATGTCCGGCGGCGTGCGCAACATCCGCGTCAGCAACTGCAAGTTCCTCGGCACCGACGTCGGCCTGCGCTTCAAGAGCCGCCGCGGTCGCGGGGGTGTCGTCGAAAACATCTACGCCGAAAACATCAGCATGATGGACATCCCCACGGAACCCATTCTCTTCGACCTCTTTTACGGCGGGCAATCGGCCGTCGAGGCGCTGGCGTCCGGGCAGAAAACCCCCGACGTCGCCGCCATCCCCCCCGCGAACGAAACCACGCCCGCCTTCCGCAACATCTTTATTAAAGGCGTGCGATGCACCAACGCCCGCCGCGCCATGTTCTTCAACGGCCTGCCGGAGCAGCGGATCTACCGCGTGGAAATCGAGGACGCCGTCATCACCGCCCGCCTGGGCGCGGAGCTTAAAAACGCCTCCCGCGTGCGGTTGAAGAACATCACCGTGCACGCCGAGAGCGGCGCGGCGCTCATCCTGCACGATTGCAACAACGTGAAAGTCGCCGACTTCCGCGGCTTCGTGTCGGACGACACTCCCAAGGCGCGCCTCTCCGGTACGCTGGAGGACGTGGACACGGGGGATAGCTTCCGCGATGATGAAATCGATCGTCACTGAAAAAATGAACCCCGGCACTGGAGTGTTTGAAAAAATCACTAGAGTGTTTGGTTTAAACACTCTAGTGATAAAGTCAAACACTCTAGTGATAAGTTTGAACACTCTAGTGATAAAGTCAAACACTCTAGTGATAAACTTGAACACTCTAGTGATAAGTTTGAACTCTCTAGAGATAAACTCAAAACCTCTAGAGATAAAGTCAAAGCCTTTAGTGATGGGTTTGAAGCCTCTAATGATGGGTTTGAAGCCTCTAATGATTTTTTTAAATACTCTAAAGATACCCCCCGTCACGGCCTTGTCCTGGAGCCGCGTCCAAGGCGGAAACTTGAAAAAAATATTACCTTTGAACTTGTAAAAATGATAAAAATGAAGACCAAGTACTACCTGCACGTACTGCTACTGCTGCTGGCGACCACCGTCGCGCGGGCGGGAGACGGCATCCCCGACTTCCCCTGGATGAAAGACGTTGGCGCCCATCGCTTCCCGGCGGGCGAAAAAATCTACCACGCCTCCGCGCACGGGGCTATCGGCGACGCCATCTTCGACTGCACCGCCGCCATACAGTCGGCCATCGACAACTGCGCGGCGAACGGCGGAGGCATCGTCACCTTCGCCCCCGGCATCTACCTCACGGGGTCGCTCTTTATCCGCAGCGGCGTCAACTTCAACATCCCCAAGGGCACCACGCTGCTGGGCAGCCAGCAGATAGAGGCCTACCGCGAAATCGACACCCGCGTGGCCGGCATCGAAATGCGCTGGCCGGCAGCCCTCCTCAACATCATCGACGCGAAACAGGCGGCCATCACCGGCGACGGCGTCGTGCACGGGAAGGGAAAGATTTTTTGGGATATGTACCGCGACATGCGCAAGGAGTACGACCCCAAAAAGTTGCGGTGGATCGTCGATTACGACGCCAAACGCCCCCGCGGCATCCTCGTGGCCAACTCGGAAGACGTGACGGTGAAGGACATCGTCATCTACCAGCCCGGATTTTGGTCGCTGCATATCCTCTACTCCAGCCACGTCACCGTCGACGGCGTGATTATCAGCAACAACATCGAGGGACGCGGGCCGAGCACGGACGGCGTGGACATCGACTCGTCCAGCGATATCCTCGTTCAAAACAGCAATATCAACTGCAACGACGATAACTTCTGCCTCAAAGCCGGCCGCGACAGCGACGGCCTGCGCGTCAATCGCCCCTGCCAGCGGGTGGTGATCCGCGATTGCGTGGCCGGCCACGGCGATGGCCTCTTTACCTGTGGCAGCGAGACCTCCGGGGGCATCCGCGACATCGTCGCCTACAACCTCAAGGGGATCGGCACCAAGTATGGCCTCCGCTTCAAATCCACCGTCCAGCGCGGCGGGACGATCGAGAATATCTGGCTCTGCAACATCGAGATGGTGGGCGTCAGAAACCCATTTATCGTCGACCTCAACTGGAACCCGGCGTACAGCACCTCGCTGTTGCCCGCGGGGTACGATCCCGCCACGATCCCCGACCATTGGAAGAAAATGCTGGCGCCGGTGAGCATCGAGCAGGGCACCCCGAAGTTTAAAAACATCCACTTCGAGCGCGTGACGGCCACCGACGCAGGCACTTGCATCGTGGCGGCCGGTCTGGAGGGAAGGGGGACGATCGACGCCTTCTCGTTCAAATCGTGCAGTTTCAGCGGGACGAGCGCCGGTTCCATCCGTCGCGCCAACGACTGGACGTTCGAGGATTTTTCGATGACAGCCACCAACGGCAAACCGCTGGAGGTGAAAGATTGTCGTGGCGTTAACCCTTGAAACGATATGGAAAACACTAAATTTTTCCTGGCCATCGACCTGGGCGCCACCAGCGGGAGGGCAATCATCGGCGCCCTCTCCAACAACAGCCTGCGCCTGGAGGAGCTTACCCGATTCCCCAACACGCTGGTGGAGACCGGCGGGCATGTCTACTGGAACCTCCGCGCGCTGTACGCGGAGATTATCAAGGCGCTGCGGAAGGCGGCAGCGCTGGGCATACACCTGGAGTCCGTCGGCGTGGACACGTGGGGCGTCGACGTCGTCTTTTTCAATAAAGAGGGCAAGGTGCTGGGGAAGCCCTACGCCTACCGCGACCCGCACACGAACGGCGCGCCGGAACGCTTTTTCCGCGAGATCAGTCGCGAACGGCTATACGCCATGACGGGGATCCAGATCATGAATTTCAACACCTTGTTCCAGCTGCACGCGCTGCGGGACGCGGGCGACCGGCGGGTGGGGAACGCGTACAAGATCCTCTTTATGCCGGACGCGCTGTCGTACCTGCTGACGGGGAAGATGGTGACGGAGTACACGATCGCCTCCACGTCGCAGATGCTGAACCCCGTCACGAGGCAGTTCAATAACGCGCTGCTGGCCGCCGTCGGGCTGACGCCGGGGCGCTTCGGGAGGATGGTGATGCCGGGGACGGTCGTCGGCGCGCTTTCGCCCGGCGTGCAACGGCTGACGAAGCTGGGGGCGGTGCCGGTGATTGCCGTTGCCGGGCACGACACCGCGTCGGCCGTGGCCGCCATCCCCGCCGCGAGCGACCGGGTGGCTTACCTCAGCTCCGGCACCTGGTCGCTGATGGGGATCGAAACGCCGCGGCCAATCCTCACGGCAGAGAGCGCCCGCCTCAACTTCACGAACGAGGGTGGGGCTACCGGCAAAATACGCTTCCTCAAAAATATCTGCGGCATGTGGCTGCTGGAACGGTGCCGCGAGGAGTGGGGCGATGCCCCGGAGTTCGCTCACGCCGCGCTGATAGAGGCTGCCCTGGCCGCGCCTCCCTTCTGCGCGCTGATCAACCCGGATGCCGCGCGGTTTGCCAACCCGCCCTCGATGCCGACGGCTATCCGCGACTATTGCCTGGAGACGGGACAACCGGCGCCGGAGACCCCTGGGGAGTTCACCCGCTGCATCTTCGAGAGCCTGGCCTCGCGCTACCGCCAGGTGTTCGGGCAGTTGCGCTCGTTCGCCGAGACGCCGCCGGAGGTGCTGCACATCATCGGTGGAGGGTCGAAGAACGCGCTGCTGAATGCCTTTACCGCCGGCGCGCTGGGCGTTCCGGTTGTCGCTGGCCCGTCGGAGGCCACGGCCATTGGCAACATCCTCCTGCAAGCCATGTCTGCCGGCATTGTCGCTGACGTCGATGCCGCCCGCGCCCTGGTGCGCGCTTCCGTGGAGCCTGTCACCTTCGTCCCGGAACGGGAGGGGGAGTGGGAGGCTGCTCACGCCCTGTTTTTGAAAAACTTTAGAGAATAATCCTTAATACACAACAACACATGAAACAAGAATTGGTACAGAAAGCGTACGACATTGCCGCCGAGCGTTACTCCGCGGTGGGCGTAGACGTTGAAAAAGCGTTAAGCAAGTTACAAAAAGTGCCCCTCTCCCTGCATTGCTGGCAGGCGGATGACGTGACGGGGTTCGAGCAAACCGGCGGGAGCCTCACCGGCGGCATCCAGGCCACGGGCAATTACCCCGGACGGGCACGCGACCTGCAGGAGCTGCGGGCGGACATCCTGAAAGTAAAATCCCTGCTGCCCGGACAACATCGCCTGAGCCTGCACGAGATTTACGGGGATTTCGAGGGGAAATTCGTCGACCGCGACCAGGTGGAGCCGAAGCATTTCGCGGGGTGGATGGACTGGGGAAAGGAGAACGGCATGAGGCTGGATTTTAACTCCACATCCTTCTCGCACCCGAAGAGCGGCGATCTCTCCCTCGCCAACCCGGACAAGGGTATCCGCGACTTCTGGATCGAGCACACGAAGCGCTGCCGCCTCATCTCCGAGGAGATGGGAAAGGCGCAGGGCGATCCCTGCATCATGAACCTGTGGGTGCACGACGGGTCGAAAGACCTTACCGTTAACCGCCTGCAATATCGCCAGCTGCTGAAGGAGTCCCTCGACGAGATCTTCGCCACCACCTACCACAACATGAAGGATTGCATCGAGGCCAAGCTCTTTGGCATCGGGCTGGAAAGCTACACCGTCGGTTCCTACGACTTCTACCTCGGCTACGGCGTCCGCAACAACAAGATCGTGACGTTGGACACGGGGCACTTCCACCTGACGGAGCGCATCTTCGATAAGATCTCCTCGCTGCTCCTGTTCCTCCCGGAGATCATGCTCCACGTCAGTCGCCCGCTGTGGTGGGACTCCGACCACGTGACGATCATGAACGACGAAACCCTGGAACTCGCCAAGGAGATCACCCGCGCCGGCGCCCTCGACCGCGTGCACATCGGGCTGGACTATTTCGACGCCAGCATCAACCGCGTGGGAGCCTACGTCATCGGCGCGCGAGCCACGCAAAAGTGCCTCCTGCAGGCGCTCCTGGAACCGCTCGCTACCCTCCGCGATTTCGAGGCCAACGGGCAGTACTTTGAACGCCTCGCCCTCCTCGAGGAGGCCAAGTCGCTCCCCTGGAACGCCGTGTGGGATATGTTCTGCGCGCGGAACAACGTCCCCGTTGGCGAGGAGTTTATCGCCGACATCCAACGCTACGAACGCGAGGTAACCTCCAAGCGATAACCGATCATGGAAATATTCATCGGTCTGCTGATCATCGCCGTCGGGAGCCTCGGGCAGAGCAGCTCCTACGTCCCCATCAAGAAAATCCAGGATTGGAGCTGGGAGAGCTTTTGGCTCGTCCAGGGGATTTTCGCGTGGTTGATCTTCCCGTTGCTGGGCGCGTTGCTGGCCGTCCCCTCCTTCACCGGTCTGGTGGAGCTGTGGGGCGCCGGCGGCGGCGCCGGTCGCGCTGTCCTCTTCGGCGCCCTCTGGGGTGTCGGGGGACTTACCTTCGGGCTGAGCATGCGCTACCTTGGGGTAGCCCTCGGTCAATCAATCGCCCTCGGCACCTGCGCCGCTTTCGGAACGCTCTTTCCCGCTCTCTTGCAGGGGCGGGACATCTTCCGCGGCGAAGGGCTGGTGCTGCTCCTGGGCGTTTGCATCACCCTCGCCGGTATCTCCATCATCGGGTACGCCGGTAGCCTCCGCGCCAAAAACATGACCAAGGAACAACGACAAGCCGCCGTGCGCGAGTTCGCCCTCACGAAGGGGCTGCTGGTGGCGCTCCTCGCCGGTGTCATGAGCGCCTGCTTCGCCCTGGGGCTGGACGCCGGGGTGGGCATCAAGACGCTGGCCATCGCCAGTGGAGTGACGTCGCTCCTGGCCGGGTTGCCGGTGGTGCTGCTCGTCACCCTTGGCGGGTTTTTCACCAACGCCGCCTACTGCCTGTTTAAAAACGCGCGCAACCGCACCTTCCGCGACTATACCAACATCCCGCCCTCCACGTGGATCAACAACGCGCTCTTTTGCGCGCTGGCCGGCCTGCTGTGGTACTCCCAATTCTTCGGACTGGAGGCGGGAAAGAGCTTTTTGGAAGGATCGCCGGTGCTGCTCGCCTTCTCGTGGTGCATCCTGATGTCGCTGAACGTACTCTTCAGCAACCTTTGGGGCATCATCCTTAAAGAGTGGAAAGGCGTCAGCCGCGTCACCATCCTCGTGCTTGCCGCGGGGCTGCTGGTGCTGGTCTTCTCGCTGCTGTTTACCGAGATCGCGTAACAAGAAACTTAAATTCTCATCATGTCAATACTGGAAAACAACGAAAAACTATCCTCCGCGATGGCCGACATCGCGGAGGTTGCCGGCTACCTCTGGACAAAGGGTTGGGCGGAGCGCAACGGGGGAAACATCTCCGTCAACGTCACCGAGTTTATCACGCCGGGCGCCATTACCCCCTTGTCGACAG
This sequence comes from Odoribacteraceae bacterium, assembly GCA_031267995.1. Classification (GTDB taxonomy): domain Bacteria; phylum Bacteroidota; class Bacteroidia; order Bacteroidales; family Marinifilaceae; genus JAIRKS01. The sequence continues at coordinate 14,471 of JAIRXZ010000058.1, forward strand.
TCACCCTCCCGCGTCGCTTCCCCGCCCTGGGGGGCGACGCGTTCTACGTCACGGGCACCGGCAAGCGCATGCGCGACGTCGCCAAGGCGCCCCTGCAACACGGCGCCATCATCCGCCTGCACCCCGACGCCGGGGCGTACGACATCATCGCCGACAGGATCATCGCCCCCACCTCCGAGCTACCCTCCCACCTGGCCATCCACGACTTCGCCCGCGCGGGAGGCGCCAAGGTTGTCTGTCACACCCACCCCACCGACCTCATCGCCCTCACCCACCGCCGCGAGTTCTTGCAGCCTCGCGTACTCGGTCGGATGCTCTGGTCGATGATCCCGGAAGCGCGCATCGTCGTCCCGCGGGGCGTGGGCATCGTCCCCTACCACCTCCCCGGATCGCTGGAACTCGCGGACGCCACCATCGCCGCCCTGGACAGCCACGACGTGGTCATGTGGGAAAAACACGGCTGCCTCGCCGTCGGCGCCGACATCATCGACACCTTCGACATGATCGACACCCTCTCCAAGGCAGCGCAGATATACCTCTCCGCCCGCCTCGCCGGTTTCGAGCCGGAGGGTATGTCGAACGACGAACTCGAAGAAATCCGCCGGGTGTTCAACCTGCTCCCGGAAGGAAACTAAAAGAACCTGAAATCAACCCCAAACACCGAAACCATCATGAGAACCATCACCCTATTGGCGACCGCCCTCCTGCTCGCCACCAACGCCCGCGCCCAGGCCCCTCGCGACCCGCGCGCCACCGCCGTCCAAATCGCCGGACGGGTACTGCAAAACACCACCTACCAATTTATCAACAGGGAAACCAAGGAAACCTTCCCCTCCACCCGCGGCCTCGACCCCGCCCTCCCCATCCGCGTGCAGAGCCAGTACAACGACTGGCACTACACCAACGGCGTCCTCGCCATCGCCATGATCGAACTGGCCGACAACACCGGCGACCAGCGCTACGAACAATTCGTCCTCCGCAACATGAACTTCGTCTTCAACGAAGGCAACCTCGAATTTTTCCGCGAGCAATTCCGCCGCGCCAAAGAAAAAGGCGGCTGGCGCGCCGTCCCCTCCCTCAGCTGGCACATGATCTTCCGCGGCAAACGCCTTGACGACAACGGCCCCATGGCCGCCAGCCTCATCGAACTCCAGCAGCGGCACCCCGACGACCGCTTCCTCGCCTACATCCGCGAAACCGACAACCACGTCGCGCGCGCCGAACCACGCCTCCCCGACGGCACCATCGCCCGCCTCTGGCCGCACGAACAAACCGTCTGGGCCGACGACGCCTTCATGGCCGTATCCTTCCTCGCCAGGATGGGAAAACTCACCGGCGAAACACGCTACTTCACCGACGCCGCCGCGCAAATCATCAACTACGCCCGCTACCTCTGGTCGCCCCTCACCCAGCTCTACCACCACTGCTACCACGCCGACACCGGCCAGCTCGGCGTCGCCCACTGGTCGCGCGCCAACGGCTGGGTATTCATGGCCACCGCCGACCTCCTCACCCTCATGCCCGCCGACCATCCCTCCCGTCCCGCCGTCCTCGACATCTTCCGCGCCCAGGCCGCCGGCGTCGCGCGATACCAGGCAGCCTCCGGACTGTGGCGACAACTCCTCGACAAGACGGACTCCTACGAGGAGATCACCGGCACCGCCATGTTCGTCTTCGGCATCGCCCGCGGCGTCAAGCGCGGCTGGCTACACCCGGACTACATCCACGTCGCCGAACAAGGCCTCAAGGGAATGATGACCCAAATCACCCCCGCCGGCGACGTCACCAACATCTGCGTCGGCACCGGCATCATGCCCTCCCTATCCTTCTACTACGCCCGGCCGCGCCAGACAAACACCCCCATGGGCGAAGGCCCCGTCCTCCGCGCCCTCGTCGAGATGAGCGACGCCCCGCCCTACCGCGAAATCAAGGCCGACGACCAGTACGACAAAATAAAAGCCAACTAACCATGTCAGCCCCGAAATACACCGACCTGGCCACCGACTTCACCTACCTCATCCCCAGCGAGCAGGATCACGAATTCGGCTGCGTCGTCAACACCGTCGGCCTGCAATCCATCAGGGCCAACACCCCCTACCCCGTCCAGGGGCACCCCTCCGGCTACCACTTCAACGTCGCGCAGGGGCGCGTCCTCCGCGAGTACCAGCTCCTCTACATCTCCGGTGGCCAGGGCTACTTCTCCTCCCCCCGCACCCGCCAGCAGCCCATCGGCAAGGGCAACCTCCTCCTCCTCGTCCCCGGCGAGTGGCACACCTACCACCCCGACCCACACACCGGCTGGAACGAGTACTACATCGGCTTCGAGGGAAAGACCATCGACAACATCTTCGAAAAAGGAATCCTCCGCAAGGAAAGCACCGTCATCGAAGTAGGCTTCAACGACGACCTCGTCAAGCACTACCAGCAAGCCATCCAGCTCGCCCGCGCCGACAAGCGATCCACCCAGCAATACCTCGCCGGCATCGTCACCTACCTCATCGGCATGGTCTGCTACATCTCCAGGAACAGCATCTCCGAGCCGGGACAAATCGAGCAAAAAATCATCCAGGCCAAGGTCATCATGCAGGAAAACATCTTCAAGGAGATCGACCCCGAAACCATCGCCCGCGAGCTCAACCTCAGCTACTCCTGGTTCCGCAAGGAATTCAAGAACTACACCGGCCACTCCCCCGCCAAGTACTTCCAGGAGCTAAAAATCGGCAAGGCCAAGGAGTTGCTCCTCACCACCTCCCGTTCCGTCAAGGAGATCGCCTTCATGCTCGGCTACGGCTCCACCGGCTACTTCTCCGTCCTCTTTAAAAAATGCGCCGGCCACACCCCCCTCGACTACCGCTTCGGGCGAGGGGAGGTGAAAAGATAACACAACACCACCAGGCGCGACGATAAAACATCGTCGCGCCCCTCCCTCCCCCCGCGGGCATAAACCCCTTCCCACCCGTGCTCCCGCCGGAGCGAATTTTCACCCCGTGCACGCGAAAGGACAAGGCGG
>JAIRXZ010000071.1 GCA_031267995.1 Odoribacteraceae bacterium
TGCTGAATCTGCTCATCGGAGCCGGCAATAACGATCTTGTCCAGGGGGAAAATCATCTCGTTGCCATCGGGGATGTTAATCTTTTGGTTTCCACGAATAATACTGATGATATTGACGCCTGTCCGCTGCTTGAAATTCAGCTCGGAGAGAGTTTTTCCGAGGATAGGCGTTTGCCTGGGCACGTCAATCTCCTCCACGTGTATATTCTTGCCCAACAGGAGGCCGCGCACTTGCTGATTGATTGCCTTTCCGCGCTCCTCGAGGCGCTCTCGCTCGGTAAGATTCTCGAGGAATAGCTCCTCCATCCGCTCCGGTCGCCGCCTGAAACCCTCCACGAAGGCCAGCGTCAGCATGATCAGGAAAGAGATCACCACCAGAGTGCCCCGCGCGCCGGGGAACAACGGCATCAGAACAAAGAGAATCAAAGCCATGCACGTGACCACGCGGAGAAGCGAGAGAGACACCAACAGCCCCTTATAAAAGTGGCTATCCGTCCACAATCGGCCAAGTTCCTCCTTCACGTGGTGGCGAGGAAGCACCAGTCCGGCCAGGAAAGGCGCCATAAGCGACAGCGTGATGGCCGCGGCCAGGAAAGCTCCCCACGCGCCGGGAATCTCCTCCATGATAAAGGGAATAGCATAACGCTGGGCAAGCAGAATAACGGCCAACGACAAGAGAGTGAAGATAATGACAGTGGTAAGAACGCTTCGCCAAACCTTCGTCCAATCGCTTTGAGTGTTGACATGCTTTTCCCTGAACGCGGAATAACCGTCGATCAGCTTGCGCCAACCGGGCGGAATCACGCGTTCGAGGGCAGCATAAGCGGGATTGGCAAAGCGGATAAAATAGGGAGTAGTGAAGGTAGTGATGATGGAAACGGTGACAATCATCGGGTAAATCACGGCATTGATGACGCCGAGTTGCATGCCGAGCGTGGCGATGATAAAGGAAAATTCGCCGATTTGTGCCAGGCTAAAGCCGGATTGTATCGACACCTTCAGTCCCTCGCCCGAAGCCAGCACGCCAAGCGTGGCAAAGATGACGCGCCCGACCAAGACGACCAACGTGCAAGTCAGAATAATCCAACCCTGTCCCACAAAGACCTCCGGGGAGAGCATCATCCCCACAGAAACAAAGAAAACGGCACCAAAAAGATTTTTAAGCGGCTCGATAAGGTGTTCAACGCGGCGAGACTCGATAGACTCGGCCAGTATCGACCCCATAATGAAGGCGCCAAGGGCAGCAGAGAAACCGGCAGTGTTGGCCAACAGCACCATGCCAAGACAAAGGGCAACAGCGACAATCAACAGCATCTCATCATTCAGGAACCGCTTGAAATGCTTCAAGAGACTTGGAACAATGTAAATCCCCCCCACGAACCAAACGACAATAAAGAAAACAAGTCGCAAAACATTTTCCACGAGTTCCACGCCGGCAAAGTGCTTGCTCACGGCCACGGTAGAGAGCAGCACCATCATCAGGATAGCCGCCAGATCCTCCACGATAAGCATCCCGAAAACAATCCCGGCAAACTTCTTCTTTTGCAGCCCCATGTCCCCGAACGCCTTGATAATAATCGTAGTGGAAGACATAGACAACATCCCGCCCAGGAATATAGACTCCATGTGCGTCCAACCGATCAGTTGTCCAAGCAGGTACCCCACGGCAATCATCGCCCCCATATTAATCAGCGTGGCGATAGAAGCAGTGCCGCCCACCGTCACCAACTTCTTGAAACTAAACTCCAAGCCCAGGGCAAAGAGCAGGAAAATTATGCCGATATCCGCCCACACCTGCACGTTACCGGGATCGGCCACCGACGGCAGCAGGTAAAAGTGCGGACTAATAAGAAAACCGGCCACGATATAGCCAAGTACAACGGGCTGTTTCAACCACTTAAACAAAATGGTGATAACGCCGGCAGTGGTAAGAATAAGCGCGAGATCGCTGATCAAAGGTGCAAGATGTGACATGTACTAATTATTTTGGTGATGGATGTGGGTTACCCGCCCGCCCCGCCGCCGCGGGAAAGCGCCGCGAGCGGACGTCGACGCGACCAAAAGCAAGAGGCCGACAGCAGCGACAATGTGACTCCGTTGTTCCATGTTTCGTTGTTTCAGGGCACGAATATACGGGAATTTCCGGTAAACACAATCGCCCGAAGCCAAGCGGGTGGCCACTTGTGGAAGTCAATCGCCTTACCTATCTTCGCGTATTCACGAATACATATAACCATGAATTACCTCAACGCGATTAGCCTGAAAGAGATCGTCAGCGCCTTCATGGTGCTGTTCGCCGTGATTGACATCATCGGTTCGGTGCCGATTATCTTGCAGATACAGGAGCGGGGCAGCCCCATTTACCCCTTCCGCGCGGCGGTATTATCGTTGATCGTGCTGGTATCATTCCTGTTCATCGGCGAGGTAGTGTTGGGACTATTCAGCGTGGACATATCCTCCTTCGCGGTAGCGGGAGCGCTGGTAATCTTCGTGTTGGCCTGCGAGATGATCTTCGGCATAGAGATCTTCAAAAACGACGGCCCTCCGGGATCCTCCACCGTCGTACCGCTTGTATTCCCGCTGATTGCCGGCGCCGGGACGCTCACCACGCTCATCTCGTTGCGCGCGGAATACCACGTGATCAACATCCTGGCGGCCATCCTGCTAAACATTTTCGTGATCTTCGCGGTACTCCGGCGGGTATCATTGGTCGAGCGGATATTCGGGAAAGGAGGCGTCTACCTGTTGCGCAAAGTCTTCGGGATCATCCTCCTGGCAATTTCCGTGAAACTATTCACCTCCAATTTAGCGATCCTGATCGCGACCCTCCAACGGTAACCACGAAAAAGCCACGGCAGGCAAACCGGCAGGCAAGCCCTTGGGCAACGTCACCGTGACGACATTCCCTTTCCGCGTCCACCGCGCCGTTCTCCCCGTCTGCAAGCAAGTTAGGCGGCCACCGGGGAGCGGCGCGTTGCCTTTCCAGGAGACCTGCCGGGGAATCGGCTGCCCTTCATCCAGGCAAACAATCGCGTACCGCTTCCCCCCTTCCCGCGCGGCGGTAAACCACGTATCGGCATCCCTGAACACGGGCAAGCTCCGCGTATTATAAATCGCCTCCCCGTTGGCGCCGAGCCATTTCCCGATCTCCTCCATCCGGGCGACGACCTCTTCCGGCAACGTCCCGTCCGGCTTGGGGCCTATGCCCAGCAACAAATTCCCCCCTTTGGCAACAATCTCGACCAGAATATGAATCACCTCCGCCGGCGACTTGTAAACATCCGTGGGCACGTACCCCCAATCATTTCCCAGGGGGATGCAACTCTCCCACGGATCCTCCTCGCGTTCCGCCGGAATGCCCCTCTCCGGTGTCCGGTAATTCTCGAACTCGCCCGGCACCGTCCTGTCAACAATCAGGATACTTGGCTGGTAGCCGCGTGCCATTGCCGCTATCCGGGGCATATCCACGCTCGCCCCGCGCCCCGGCCGCACCCAGCCGCCATCGAGCCACAGGATATCAATCCGACCGTAATCGCCGTTCATCAACTCCTCGATCTGCTTAAAAGTAAACTCCTTGAACTGATTCCAGCGCCAGGGATTCTTTTCGATACTATAATTATGGCGCCGACTGGGCGTCGCGTACCTGTCCCACCAATAATAAGGCGAGTGCCAATCCGGCTTTGAAAAATAAGCCCCCACCATGTAATCCTCCCGGCGGAAAGCATCAAAAACCCACTTCGCCGCGTTCGCCCTCGGATCATCCTTGAACGCCCCGTGCATGATAGAAAAATCGCTCTGCCGCGTATCAAAAAGGGCAAACCCGTCGTGATGCTTCGTCGTGAAAACCACGTAATTCATCCCCGCCCGCTTGCCGGCGCGCGCCCACGCCGAGGGATCAAAACGCTCAGGCTTGAACGCGTCAATCGTCGCCCAGTACGCCCGCTTGTACGCGTCGTAGGATACGGCGCTATCGCGAGGAATCCAATCCTCCTCCTCCGAGCAAATCGACCACGACTCCACGATGCCAAGTTGCGAATACAACCCCCAATGAATCAGCATCCCGAACTTCAAATCCTGCCAAGCCTCCAGCCGTTCGCGCACCGCCGGATCCGTTGGCCACTCGTACGCGCTCGACTGCCCGTGCGCGAAAGTCTGCGCCACCGACCGCCCGGGAAGCGCCATGCCCCCCAGCATCAAAAAAACAACAACCGTCTTCTTCATACACTATCGTTTACAATATTTCGCCAGATACTGGTTCACGGAGGTAATCCCCAGCCCCCTGGCCTTCCTCCAATCGGCGCAAGCCGGCATCGGCTTCCCCGTTTTAAAATACGCGATACCGCGATTGGCATACACCGCCCCGCTCCTGTCGTCCAGCGCGATATAATCGGTATAATCGGCAATCGCCTCCTCGAACTGATCCAGCTTCAGGTAACAATTCCCGCGATACATGTAATACGCCGAGAGCAGCGGCGCCACGTCCCCCGCCGCCTCCTTCCGCTTCCCGAACTCGATAGCCAGCGAAAACTCCCTGATAGCCAACGCCGGGTGATTCTCCTTTTGGTGCACCGTACCCAGGTAATAACACATCTCGTCGTCCCCCGGGAAAATCGCCTTCGCCCGCGTCAGGTGCCCCTTCAGCAGCCCCGTTTGGTTAGAATTAAAACAAGCCTGCACGAGACTCGCGTAAATATCCCTCGAATCCGGCGTCCTCTCCAACGCCTTCAGCAGCTTCTCCACGGCGCCCTTGTAATCCCCGTTATCGGAGCACGCCATCGCCTCGTTATACAAGTCAACCGTCTGTTCATCAAGGATTGTCTCCCCTTCCTGCGCCGTGGCGCCCGTCGCCGTCGCCAGCAGGATCATCAATACAAAACCACTCTTTTTCATACGTTGATAAATAGATTTAACACCATGTTTGTTGGGATGTCAAAAATAGATAAAAAAACGGAAACGCGCAAGATCGCCCCCACCGGCCGCGGCATCTCCCCCGGTGACGCGCCGGCACGCGCCTGAAAAACCATTTTATTTTGCTACCTTGCGCCGATATTCTCAGTTACTAATCATTAAAAATCAACAAGGATGTATATCACGGAAATTATCGGGCGGGAGATTCTCGATTCGAGAGGAAACCCGACAGTCGAAGTAGACGTCGTGCTGGAAAGCGGCGTCATGGGGCGCGCCGCCGTACCCTCCGGCGCCTCGACGGGCGAAAACGAAGCCCTCGAACTGCGCGACGGCGACGCCACCCGCTACAACGGGAAAGGTGTGACACAGGCCGTCAACAACATCAACACCGTCATCGCCGACGCCCTCCTCGGCATGAAAGTCACCGACCAGGTGGGCATCGACCGCCTGCTGATCGAACTCGACGGCACCGACACCAAGAGCAACCTCGGCGCCAACGCCCTCCTCGGCGTCTCCCTCGCCTGCGCCCGGGCAGCCGCCACCGCCCTGGAAATCCCCCTCTACCGCTACATCGGCGGCGTCAACGCCAAGGTTTTGCCCGTCCCCATGATGAACATCATCAACGGCGGCTCGCACTCCGACGCCCCCATCGCCTTCCAGGAGTTCATGATCCGTCCCGTGGGCGCCCCCTCCTTCCGCGAGGCGCTGCGCATGGGCGCCGAAGTAGTCCACGGCCTCAACAAAGTGCTGCACGACCGCGGCCTCAGCACCGCCGTCGGTGACGAGGGCGGATTCGCCCCCGCGCTGAAAGGAACAGAGGACGCCCTCGAAAGCATCCTAACTGCCATCCGCAACGCCGGTTACGAGCCGGGACAGGACGTCATGATTGGCCTCGACTGCGCCGCCTCAGAGTTTTTCCGCGACGGCGCGTATGACTACACCAAGTTCGAGGGGAAAAACGGGGCGAAACGCACCCCCGACGAACAGGTTGATTACCTGGAGCAACTGATTGCCAAGTACCCCATCGACTCCATCGAGGACGGCATGGCGGAAAACGACTGGAAAGGATGGCGCGCCCTCACCGAACGCGTCGGCGATCGCTGCCAACTCGTCGGCGACGACCTCTTCGTCACCAACGTGCAGTACCTCAAAAAGGGCATCGACACGGGATGCGCCAACTCCATCCTCATCAAGGTGAACCAGATAGGAACGCTCACGGAGACCCTGGACGCCATCGACATGGCACACCGCGCCGGCTACACCTCCGTCACCTCGCACCGGTCGGGCGAAACGGAGGACGCCACCATTGCCGACATCGCCGTGGCCACCAACTCGGGGCAAATCAAAACCGGGTCGCTGAGCCGATCCGACCGCATGGCCAAGTACAACCAACTGCTTCGTATAGAGGAGGAACTTGGCGAAAGCGCCCAATTCCACGGCCGACGCTTCAACAAGTAGGGGCGTTATTCGCGCGGGCGCGGGCCGCTGTCGCGCGACGGGAGGCCTCCCGCGCGATAGAAACTCCCCGGTCGGCCGGTGGCGCGAAGCCTTCCCGGTCGGCCGGCGGCGCGAAACCTTCCCGCCGCGTTGCTGTAAACTCCTGGCTTGCAACCCCTGCAAGCCGGGAGTTTTCGTTTGGCGGGGCGGCCATCTCCCCGCGAAAGGCGCCCCCCGCCCGCGAGGGGCACCCCTACAACATGTCGTCAAAACGCGCGTACGGGAAAGGGCGCGCGCGGAGATGCGTCCCCACGTTTTCGCTGGCGCGGGCTTGTAGCCCGTGCCTCCACCGGGGATTGCACGCCATGCTGTAGAGACGTAGCGTGCCACGTCTCACGGTTGTCTCTTACCTATCGTGAGACGTGGCATGCCACGTCTCTACAGAGATCGTGACGCGCGGGAAAGGGCGCGGGCTAACGCGGGAAAGGGCACGCGTGGAGCGGCTCTTTTTTTATTTTCTTCGCTTTTGCCCTCGTCGTGTTCGCTTTCCACGCTGTAGGGGCGAATAATTATTCGCCCTCACGTGTTTCGTCATTATTATCACCGGGGCGCGCGGGGAAGGGCGAATGATTATTCGCCCCTACACCTTCTTTGTTGTCGCGTGGGGGCACCCCGCGCGCGTGCCCTCGACAATTGTTGGCTTTTGTTGTTTGGGCTTCGACAGGCTCAGCCACCGGGGAGGTGGTGGTAGCTTCGACAGGCTTAGCCACCATATAATAGCCGCGGTGGTTGTTGGGCTTGTTGAAGCCACAGCCGCGGTGGCTGAGCTTGTCGAAGCCATTGGAGAATGCTGTAGGGGCGCACCTACGTGTGCGCCCTCGACATGTTGTCACCGGGGCGTGCGGGGAAGGGCGAATGATTATTCGCCCCTACACCTTCTTTATTGTCGCGTGGGGACACCCCGCGCGCGTGCCCTCGACACGTGTATTATCGGACGCGGGAAAGGGCGCCCGCGTGGAGAAAAAAAACTCGCGCGAGATTTTTTTCTCCCGGCACGTCGGGGAGAAAAAATCACTCGAGAGATGAAAACGATCTCTCGAGAGATGGTTTTCATCCGTCTACAGATGGTTTCTATCTCTCGAGAGATGAAAATTATCTCTCGAGAGATCGTTTTCATCCGTCTACAGATGGTTTCCATCTCTCGAGAGATCGTTTTCATATGTATACAGATGGTTTCCATCTCTCGAGAGATAATTTTCATCTCTCGAGAGATCGTTTTCATCTCTCGAGTGATTTTTTTCTCCCG
>JAIRXZ010000110.1 GCA_031267995.1 Odoribacteraceae bacterium
CCTGGTGGTTTTTTTCAAAAGTTTTGTCGGTATGGTCGTACATTCGTTTCATCTTGTTACCAAGGGTTATTCTTAACAGTGATGCGCGAATGTATCGCTTTTTTTCAATAAAAAAAATTTGACGATATTTTTTTGCCGCGCCGTGCGGGAAGGTTTCTCATCAACGGGAAAGTTCGCCGTCGTTATTCACATCCCAACTGTAGAGACGTAGCGTGCTACGTCTCAGAAATTGAAAGCAATCGCACCCCAGACGAGACGTAGCATGCTACATCTCTACACAAAGAGGTGGGCACCCGCGAGGGGCGCCCCTACAATTTGTCGGAATACGCTGTAGGGGCGCACCTCCGTGTGCGCCCATTACCGTCCTTGGAAACATGGCAAGGGCGCACACGTAGGTGCGCCCCTACAACGTAATTTAATTAACCAATTGTCTTAATCATCAAACCCCGGGCGTTTGAAGCGGGGGGCGCCGGGAAAATGCTCCAGTATCTCGTCTCGCATCTGCTCCAGTACCGATAGTAGCCAGGTGATCTCACGCGGGACGGTGGACAACTCCTCGCCAACGCGACGCCACGCGCGGCTCGTCTCCTCCAGCACCACCAACACCAGCTTCGCCGAGCCGTTGGCATCCCTCAGGCACGAGTCAAAGTCGTGCGACTCGTGCAAGAAAGCGGCGAAATAAGCCCGCTTCAACTTGGCAAACAACAAATCAAGGTAACGATCGATCCCACCCAGGCATTTCTCGATCCGCGCCACCCGCGCCAGATCCCCCTCCTCCTCCTCGATCGCGTCGATCATCGCGTAGAGCCTCCCCTGGAACTCGTCGATCAACCGCTCGTAGATGCAAAAGCAGGTGTACACCTCCTCCTCGCACAGGAGGAGGGCGGCCTCGCTCTCCTCGTCATCCTCCTCGGCCTCCTCCAGTTCCTCGCGGAACTCCTCCAGGGCGTCCGGCCAGTCCAGCGCCCCCGGAGTCAGGCCGAGATCCTTGGCCACCGCCTCCAGCAACTCCTCGTCGGCGGGATCGGCGGGTAGCGAGGGGTCGTCCGGATCCCGCTCGTCCCAGGGCAGCGCCCCCTCCACCCCGGCCAGCTCCCGCGCCTTCTCCTCCACGACGTACTCCAGGCAACGGGCGCGGAGGGCGCAACGCTCGCACCACTGGTCGCAATAGTCGTGAATCCACGGCACGAAAGCCGTCGCGGGCGCCTTCCGCCAACGCCTCAGCACGCGGGAGCGCCCCCCTGACCACTCGCGACGCATCCCCCTGTTGAAGAAATAAAATGCTTAATTGCTGCCATATTACTCGTTTAATCCGGCGCGAAGATATTCACGCGTTTCGACAAAAACAATCTTTTGTGGCGCCCGCGACGCTATTTCCGCCCGGATTCACTACATTTGGAACACGAAAAACGCGCGTACCATCCCATGATTGACACTATTAAAACCGTCCTGGAGAGACACGACATCTCCCCCGCCGCCCGCTTCATCGTGGCCGTCAGCGGGGGCGCCGATTCTATCGCCCTGCTCCACGCGCTCAAGTACATGAACAGGGAGATCCTGGCGTTGCACTGCAATTTCGCCTTGCGCGGCAGGGAGTCCGACATGGACGAGCAGTTTGTCAAACGCTTTTGCAATACTTACGGCATCCCGCACTCGACGCGGCGATTCGACACCACCGCGCACGCCCGCGCCAGGGGCATCAGCATCGAGATGGCCGCCCGCGAGTTGCGCTACGGGTGGTTTGAAGAGACGCGGCGGCGGGAGAATTTCGATTATATCCTCCTCGCGCACCACGCCGACGACCAGGCGGAGACGCTGCTGCTGAACCTCTGCCGGGGCACCGCCATCAAGGGACTCACGGGGATGAAGACGGTCAACGGGCGCCTCCTCCGGCCGCTGCTGACGCTCGCCCGCGCGGAGATCGAGGAGTATCTTCGCGTCAATCGCCTGGGGCATCGCGAGGATTCTTCCAACGCCTCGCTCCATTACTCCCGCAACAAGATCAGGCACCGCGTGATTCCCGCCCTGCGGGAGATTAATCCCGCCTTCGCGCGCGCCGCCGGGGAGACGTGCCGGGCGCTGGAGGAGACGGAGAGGATTTTCCTCCACGGCATCGAGCAACTCAAAAAGGAGATTGTCAGCGAGGAAAACGGCGAGACGCTGATCCACGTGCAGCGGCTGCTGGAGTCGCCCGCGCCGTATACTTTGCTTTTCGAGATACTTCGCCCTTACGGTTTCAACGCCGCCCGCGTGGAGGATATCCTCCGCAGCGCCGCGGCCACGCCGGGCAAGCTGTTCCCCGCCGGCAATCACCTCCTCAGCCGCGACCGCGATCACTGGCGCGTCTTCAATACCGGCGACGATGAGGACGAGCGGCCGGTGGAGATGCCGGCGGAGGGGGAGTACCGCGTCGGGCGACGGGTGCTACGCCTTGCCTGCCGCGATGTTGACGAGGGTTTCCGCCCGCCGGATGACGCCCGCGTGGCGTGCCTCGACCTGGAGAAGCTCACCTTCCCCCTGCTGGCGCGGCGGTGGAGGGAGGGCGACCGGTTTTGTCCCCTCGGCATGAAACGCTGCGCCAAAAAGCTGAGCGATCTGTTTACCGACCTCAAGTTTAGCGCCAGGCAAAAGCGGGAGTGCCTCATCCTGCAGTCCGGCGACGACATCGCCTGGGTCATCGGCCACCGCCTGGACGATCGCTTCAAAATCACGCGCGCAACCGGTCGGGCGCTGGTCGTGACGCTGGAGGATGGCCTGGAATCGCCCGGCGAGGAGCCGTGAAAACCCTCTTCGCGTAGCCCCAAAACCCCGGCGCGCGTGAAAATTACCGATTGTTTTTATCGAAAAGCGTTGTAACTTTCTCCGGGGAGTGCTACTTTAGCGGCGGATTTTTAACGATAGCTAACACGCGATCCGCGCATCGCGATATAAACGATAGATTTCATGGAACATCATTTAAGCATTTACAACACGTTGACGCGCGCCAAGGAGCGGTTCCAGCCGCTGCACCCGCCGTTCGTGGGGCTGTACGTGTGCGGCCCCACCGTCTACGGGGAGGCGCACCTGGGACACGCGCGGGCGGCCGTCACCTTTGACCTGCTGTTCAGGTACCTCCGCCACCAGGGATACCGCGTCCGGTACGTCAGGAACATCACCGACGTCGGCCACCTGGTCAACGACGCCGACGAGGGCGAGGACAAAATCGCCCGGCAGGCCACCCTGGAGGCCGTGGAACCGATGGAGGTGGCGCAACGCTGCACCATCGCCTACCACAAAAACATGGAACAGCTCAACACGCTGCCGCCAAGTATCGAGCCGAGAGCCTCCGGGCACGTGATCGAGCAACAGGAGATGGTCAAAAAAATCATCAACAACGGCTTCGCGTACGAAAGCGAGGGCAGCGTCTACTTTGACATGCAACGGTATTGCCGCGAGCACGATTACGGCAAGCTCTCCGGACGCAAAATCGAGGAGTCGCGCGCCAACACCCGACAGCTCGACGGGCAGGAGGGCAAGCGCGACCCGCTGGATTTTGCCCTGTGGAAGCGGGCGTCGCCGGCACACATCATGCGCTGGCCGTCGCCGTGGGGCGAGGGGTTCCCCGGATGGCACCTGGAATGTTCGTGCATGAGCCAGAAGTACCTGGGCGAAAAATTCGACATACACGGCGGGGGCCTCGACCTGCAATTCCCCCATCACGAGTGCGAGATAGCCCAAAGCACCGCCGCCACCGGCAGCGAGGCCGTCCGCTACTGGATGCACAACAACCTGGTCACCGTCAACGAGCAAAAGATGGGAAAATCGCTCAACAACTTCATCACCCTCGACCAGCTTTTTGCCGGCACGCACGAGGCGCTGGAGGAGGCTTACTCGCCGATGTCCGTCCGCTTCTTCATCCTCCAGGCGCACTACCGCAGCCCGCTGGACTTCTCGAACGCCGCGCTGAAAGCCGCCCGCAAGGGCTACGACCGACTGCTGGCCGCCATTGCCGCGCTGGAAAAGATCACCCCCACGGCCGGCAACGCCGAAACGGTGGAAACGCTCCGCCGCGACTGCTTCGACGCCCTCGACGACGACCTCAACACCCCCGTCCTCGCGGGCAGACTGTTCGACGGCGCCCACCTCATCCACGCCATCGCCGACGGCAAGCAAGGCATCGACGCCGACGCCCTCACCGCACTCAAAGAGCTGTACCACCAGGTGGTTTTCGACATCCTCGGCCTCAAACCCGAAGCGGAAAACAACACCCGACGCCTCGACAAAGTCATCGAAGCCATCATGACCGTCCGCGAAAAAGCCCGC
>JAIRXZ010000133.1 GCA_031267995.1 Odoribacteraceae bacterium
CTTCTCTCGTTTCGTTTTCTCTCTCCCCAGTAAGTTAAGAACTCCCACTCGTGCCGTCCCGGGTCGGGGGAGGCTGTTTACAACCGACCGTTCCCCGGGAAAGCGGACGCGAAGATAACGGTAACGGCGCGAGTTATCCAAATATTATCGAAGATTTTTTGAAAAATTGTTTTAGGTGTCTTATCCTCAGGGGGGTCGTGATCGGTGTTTGATGGCATCACGGGGTTGATCATGTTGGTTAATGTTCTTCCTCGAATTTGTCTCCGTAGAGCGCGATAAGCCTCCTGTCCAGCCATGAACCACGGGCGTTGCGGTCGACGATGACGCCGTCCGGGTCTACCAGCACGCAGGCGGGGATGCCCAGGATATCGTACGTCTTTGCCAGATCCCCGTCGAAAGCGGCGGGGTCATGCAGCTGGAGCCAAGGCATTTGCTCGTCCTCCACGGCCTTCAGCCACTTGTCTTCGTCGGTATCCATCGAGATACTGATCACGTCGAAGCCGGCGGGGTGGTACAGGTTGTACGCCATCTTCAGGTGAGGAATATCCGCCCGGCAGGGGCCGCACCAGGATGCCCAAAACTCCAGGAGGAGGTAGCGCCCCCCTACATGGTCGGACAATTTCACGGGGTTACCGCCGGTATCGAAAAAGGTGAAATCGGCAAACTTCGCCCCCGCGACCGTCTCTTTCAGCGCGTTCGCCACGCTCTCCACCTCTTTATAGAGCGTCGTTCCCTTCATCGCCGCGGAGAACGACGCGAGAATGTCATCTATCTCGCCGGCGGTAAAAATACAGGGGCTAATCCTCTGGTGCCCCGTGTTTTCCAGGAACACCAGCAGTCCGGCCGCGTTGCCCGCGTTGCGCGCGATAAACTGCTTCACGCGGGCGCGCTCGTCGTCGGCCGCCGCGTCCACCCGTTCGGCGTTGGCGATGCCCTCGCGGGTGCTCGCTCCCGATCGCGATCGCCTCAGGTAGTGCATCTTGGCCTTATCCTTGGCCGCCAGCAGCGCGAGCTTCGCCTCGTTATACTCCGCGTACAAATCGTGCAGCGGCGAGCCGGTGACCCGCACCTTGGAATAGTCGTACCCGCCATAGATCGACGCCAGCGGGATGCTGTCCAGCGCGGCCTCCACCCGCGTCACCCCCGCCTCCACCAGCACCGGGATGACCGGCCGGAGGAGGTAGCGATTATCCACCATCTTCCCCCGCTCGTCCGTCGGGAAGAACTTGAGGGTAAACACCTTCGCCCCGGTCAGCTTCCCCTTGAAGAGGAAGGCGCCGTTCGCGATCACCGCGCTATCCACGGCCGTCTGGTGAAACTCGTCGCCGCCGACGAGCAGGTGCACGGCCTTCCCCTCCGCCCCGTCGATTTTACCTTCGATAACGTAGCCTCCCGGCAAGCAACCGGCAAGCGACAATAGATACCCCGCCAGCAAAACGGCCGGGGCAACACGCGTACTCGTTTTCATAACTACCTGTTTTAAAAGTGATTTGTTTATAATTCAATGTCGGGTCGGGGTAAAAACCCGTCGCCTTTCGCGGGCACGGGAAGGCTCGCGATGATCCCCGAAATTTTAACATATCGACGCATAGCATTATGCGCTGCCTGCACATAGCATTATGCGCTGCCTGCGCATAGCACGATGCGCTGCCTGCGCATAACACGATGCGCTGCCTGCGCATAACGTTATGCGCTGCCTGCGCATCGTGCTATGCGCAGGCGCGTCATAGTACTATGCGTCGATATGTTAAAATTCGGGGCGTCGAAATCGTCCTCCCGGCGCCCTCGAGGGGGGATAATTCATTCATAATTCTGCGTGAGGTTCGGGTTGAAGCCCGTGGCGTTCTGCGGGAAGGGGAAGACCCACAGGGGCGAGTCGGGGCGCAACTCGTACACCGTGCCGAGCAACGTTTTGCGCAGCGTCTCCCGGTGAGCCGCCTCCGTGTTCCATCGCTTCAGGTCGATGAAGTGCCTGGGGCCGAACCACGTTTCCGTCCTCGACACGCGTTTCAAGAGGGCGAAGGCGTCGGCCGCGTCGGTCGCGGGGACGGGCGTGCACGGCTCTACCCGCTTTTGGCGGATGGCGTTCAGTATATCCATGGCGGCGGTGACGCGCCCCGACCTGATCATGCACTCGGCGACGGTCAGGTGCATCTCCACGGTGGTGAGGCCGAGGGAGTTCTTGAATACCGTCGTGGCCGCCATCACGTCGATGCCGGAGAGGCCGTAGGCGGCCGGGCCGAAGGCGTTATACTTGGCCAGGTAGTCGAAGAAGATATCCCCGGGCTCGAACGCCGCGCTCATTTCCAGGGTGAAGGCGCCCAACGCCAGGTAGGTGGAACTGATATAAAACAGGTCTTCGGCGCACTCCAACTCGGGGTGGTGAAAGTAGGTGCCGGCTACCCCCAGGAGGTTGGCGCCGGGGACGAGGTGGTCGCGATAATCCTCCACCTCGTCCTGCAGGGCGAGGGAGCGATTCGCCGCCGCCTCGGCGCCCTCGAAGTCGTGCATGGACATGCGTACCTTCGCCTCGACGGCGTACGCGAAGGGTTTACCGACGCGCATCGGGTTGGAGGGGTGGTCGGGCAAGCTGTTCAGGTCGAAGGCCGCCTGCAAGTCCGCCAGGATAAAGTCGTAAACCTCTTGCACCGAGTACTTCGGGTTCGGCACGGAGAGGAGGTCGTTCTCCCTGGCGTAGGGGACTCCGCCGTCCGTGTCGGCCGTTTCGGGGTGATACGCCTTGGCGAAGAGGTTGACCGCCAGGTAGTGGAAGTAGGCGCGCAGCACGTGGGCTTCCGCCTTCAGTCGCGCCGCCACGCCGCGATCGCCGGAGGCGTTGTCCACCATGAGCAGTACCGGGTTGGCCACCTTGCCGATGATGGAGTAAAACAACTCGTACCCGGTGTCGGAGGCGGTGAGGGCTGCCCGGTCGGCGGTCTCGTCCCAGGTGAGGGTTATCGTGTTCAGGTTCTTCACGGGGGTATTGATCGTGTTGGGCACGTTGAGTGCCCTCGGGTAGAGGTCGTTTACCAACGCGGAGGCGGCGTTCATCTCGAAAAACATTTGGGTGGTGGCCGCGCCACCGGAGAACTGGTAATTCAGCAACTGGTCGAGGTCGGTGACCCGATCCAGGAGGTTTTGTCCCTTGGGATCGATCTCCGTGAACTTCCCGCAGCTTACCAATGCCAGCAGGGCGAAGGCTATAGTATATCTTTTCATATCTCTCGTTTTAAAAGTTAACATTCAGGCCGAAGACGTAGGAGGAGGGGGACTTGATGGAGCGCGTTTCGGGGTCGACGTCCACCTTGTTTTTTACCCACAGGTACTTGGGGTTGTCCACCTGGAAGCGCACCGTGGCCTCGTGCAGGCCGATTTTGGAGAGGAAGGAGGTGGGCAGGCCGTAGCCCAGCACGATGTTGCGCGCCTTGAGGAAGGCGGCCGGGTGGACGTAAATGTCTGAATAGGTGGCCTCGCTGCCGATGGTTTGGGCGGAATAACGGCCGATGCCGGGCACGTTGGTGTCGGTGTTCGTCGGCGACCAGCCGTTCAGGAAGTAGTCGGGGATCACGCCGAAGGGCATGTGGTAGCGGGGGATCGCTTGCCGCGCCCGCATCATGTGACCGCCGTAGTAGACCAGCAGCACGCCGAGGCTGAAGCCCTTGTAACGCAGCTGGTTTTCCAGGCCGAGGGTGACCTTGGGATCCTCCTGGCCGGAGTAGACGAGGGCGTCGGCTTCCGTGTTCCGGGCGCTGGCCACGGCCGTGCCGTCGGAGGCGTACCAGGTGGGCTGTCCCGTGTCGTCGATGCCGGCAAAGCGATAGGAAAAGAGGGCGCTCACCGGGTAGCCCACCTGGAAGCGCGAGGCTACCAGCTCGCTGGCCAGCACCGCCTGTACCTCCACGCGGGTGATTTTGTTCTTGTTATACGAGGCCGTCAGGAGGGAATTCCACGAGAACGCGCCGGCCGTCGCGCCCTTGAACCAGGCGTGGTCGAGCATCAGCTCCACGCCGTTGTTCTCGAGGGAGGCCATGTTCATGGCCAGGCTGGTGAAGCCCTTGCTGGGATCCAGCGTCTTGCGGGAGAAGATGTCCTTGCCCCGCTTGTGGTAGTAGTCGAGCGTGCCGCGCAACCGGTTGTCGAAGAGGCGGAAGTCCAGGCCGGCGTTCGTGGTGACGGTCTCCTCCCACTTCAGCTCGGGGTTGGCGGGGCTGTCGACTCGCGACATGGGGAGCTTCGTCTTGTCATTGAATAGCGATGAGGTGGCCGTCATGCGGCTGGTGGCGCCCTGGTAGATGTTGCCCGTGACGCCGTAGCTGAGGCGGAGCTGGAGGAAATCGATGGCGTCGATGGCGCCCATGAACTCCTCGTTGTGCAGGTTCCAGTTGGCGCCGATAGACCACAGGGGCTTGCCGCGGAACTTGGTGTCCAGGCCGTAGATGTCGGCGTAATCCTCGCGGAAAGAGCCGAAAGCGTTGTAGCGATCGGCGTACGTGTAAGTCACGTTCGCGTAGCCCGACGCGTAGCGATGCACCTGTTCGGGCACGGGGTCGATGGCCGGGGCGATGTACACGTCGTACATGTAGGCCTTCACGGGGAAGCCGGTGGCAAAGAAGGTGGACTGCGTGAAGGCGCTCAACGCGGGGAGATTGACGGATGTCGTGGCGTGCGACTGCAACTGTTCGTCGTAGCCGAGCAGCAAGCCGCGGGTTCCACTGCTTCGCGTTTGGCGAAACTCCATCCCGGCGATCAGGTTCACGGCGTGTTTGTCGGCGAAGTCGCGGGCAAAGTCCAGCTGTCCGCGTGCCGTCCAGTTCTCGGCGCGGGTGTTGACGGTGGCCAGTTTCCCGCCGTTTTCCGGGATCATGTAGCTGTACGCGTCGCCCGTTTTCACGGTGTAGGCGTTTCGCATGAGGCGCATGACGTAGCTCTCCGCCTCGGCGTAGGAGGTGGACGACAGGCGCTCCGTCTCGTACACGAATCGCGTGTTCGCCGTGAGGCCGGGCAAGAGGCGAAAGAGGAACTCGCCGTGATAGCGGGCGCCGCGGCGGTCGTCCCGCGTCTGGTCGCGGGAAAGCTCCTCCAGGTGGTTGTACTTCATCGAGCGCAAGGCGGGATCCTCCTCCGGCAGCTGGTTGTACATATTATAATAGGTGGTGGAATAGTAGGCAAACGACCCGTCATCCTCCAGCAACCGGTAATAGGCCGGGACGTTGAAGGGTTCGTTGGCGAAGGCGTTGTTGCTCACCTTGGACTTGGCGAGGATGCTGTTGAGGCTCACGTTCAGCGTCAACCAGGGGGTCATCTCGTACGCTCCCTTGTAGAAGATGGAGAACTGGCTGCTCCCGGCCTCCCGGATGCCCGCGTTGTCGGCGCGATAATTCAACACCAGGTTCGACTGCGAGCGATCCCCGCGCGACCGGATGGCCACGTTGTACTGCTGCAGGAAACGATTCAACAACACGTGATCCTTGTACTCCCGCGCGAAATCGTTCTTCGACAACGCCTCCATCTCCCGCTCCAGCTCCGCCGCCGTGATCTCGCCCTTCGCCAGGCGGTAGTAGGCGTACTGCACGGAGGAGATGGTCTCGTAGCGATTAATCCCGCTCTCCGTCGTGCCGATGGGATCCGCCACCTCCCCCTCGTTATCCAGGAAATAGTAGTTCCAGTACGCCCGCTCCACCTCCACCTGCTGCGCGGCCGTCATGTAAAAATTGCGCGCGTAATCCAGGTCGCGCTTCTGGTAGACGGTAAAATTCACCGCCGCATCCACGTTCACGCGCCCCTTCTCCCTCGCCCGCTTCGTGGTCACCACGATAATCCCGTTCGACGCCCTGGCGCCGTAAATCGCCGTCGCCGAGGCATCCTTCAGCACCGTCACGCGCTCCACGTCGTACGGGTTAATATCATCCAGGCTACCCTCCACCGGCAACCCGTCCACCACCAGCAACGGCGACGTGGCGGCGTACAGCGAACTCACCCCGCGGATCGTCATCCTCCCGTCATACACCATCAGCCCGGCCACGCGCCCCTCCAGGTTCTCCCTCACGCTGGGCGCGTACCGATCCTCCAGGCTCGCCGCCCCGAGCGTCGTCACCGCGCCGGTGGACTTCTCGCGAGCGATACTCTGGTACCCCGTCACCACCACCTGATCCACCTCCGCCACCACCTCCCGCATCACCACCTCCACGCGACCGTTCACCCGCGCCGTCACCTCCCGCGTCTCCCTCCCCACGTAAGTCACCCGCAGCCACACCTCCGTGCCCGCCACGCCGTCCAGCTCGAACAACCCATCCGCGTCCGTCACCACCCCCCGCGTCGTCCCCCGCAGCAGCACCGACGCCCCGGGCAGCGGGTCACCCCGCTCGTCCGTCACCCGACCGGCGACCTTCCCCGCGGGGCTTTGCTCCAGCGGCGACGGCTTCACCGGCCGGATCACCACCACCTCCCCCGCCCGTTCCCACGTGAAACCATCCCCCAGCACCAGGCGCAACGCCTCGTCCAGGTCGGCATCCTTCACGTCGACGTTCACCCTCGCCCGCTCGCCCAGCTCCTGGTGACTATAAAAAAACTCCAGCCCCGTCTGCCGCTTCAACACCCGCAACGCCTCCACCGCCGACGCGTCCCGCACCTTCAACGTCACCAACTGCGCCCGCACCGCCGCCGGCAGCTGGAGCACGAAACAACACGTGAAAAACAATACCATCTTCATGATCAAAAAATTTCTCGCGAGGGGAACCCTTCTCCCCGTCGCCACGGATTCATCTTTTTTCATACTTTTGTGTTACTCATTTTACATGTGGGAAACGCCCCGCGAGGGGAGATCCCCGATCCCGTACCGGTTGTCGCGTCAACGACGCCGGTACTTTTATTCTCTACTGACAAAAACCCGTCCCCCCGCCAGCGTGAACCTCAGGAAAGTCGTCCGACCGATCATCTCCACCACCTCCTCCAGCGACTGCTCCCTCCTCACCATCCCCGTGAACAGGCGATCCGCCAGCCCCTCCTCCTCGAACGCGAACTCCGCATCATACCACCGCTCCAGCTGCCCGGCGATACTCCCCAGCGTGGCGCCGTCGAAGCAAAACCGACCGTGTGCCCAGGAAACACTCGCCGCCGCGTCCACCACCCGCACCGTTATCCCGCCGGCAGACGCGGACGCCTGCTCGTCCGGCCGCAGCACCACGCCTCCCTCCTCCCCTCGCGCCGACACCCGCACGCTCCCTTCCACCAGCGTCGCCACCACCTCCCCCGCCGCCGCGTGCGTGCTGACGTTAAACCGCGTCCCCAGCGCCCGCACGTCCGCGCCCCCAGCCGTCACCACGAAAGAATCACCCCCCGACCGCGCCACCTCGAAATACCCCTCACCCTCCAGGAACACCTGACGACGCCCCCCGTCAAACGACACGGGAAAGCGCAGCGTCGACTCCGAATTCAGGAACACCCGCGTCCCGTCCGCCAGCGTCAGCTGGTACTCTCCCCGCCTTGGCACCAGCATCGCGTGCCACTCGCTCTCTCCCTTCTCCCCCTTCGCCCGCTTGTCGACGCGATAAGAAAGCGCCCGCTTCCCGTCCAGCGACAACGTCGCCCCCGCCCGCCGCCACGCCGTGTCGCCCGACACGGAAGCCAGCTCCAGCCGCTCGCCATCCCCCAGCACCAGCGTGGCGAGATTATTCGTCACCACCGGCGCCGCCCCATCAATCGTCACCCCTTTCTCCATCACCCCATCACCAACCGACAACCACCACGCGCCCGCCAGCAGCAAGGGCAACACCACGGCCGCCGCCACCGCCCGCCGACGCCACCGGAACCCCCGTCCGTCTCCTCGTCCACCTTTTCCCCGCCACCTGGCCTCCTCCACCCTCCGCCAGATAGCCTCCCGCGCGGGCGTCAGATCCTCCCGGTGCACCTCCTTCAGCTCCACCAGCGTCTTCCTCACCTCTTTCAGCCCGTCCTCCTCCATCAGTTGTTGCCACGACGGGCTATCCGGGGCAATCTCCCCCGACAGCAGCAAGCGCAACCACTTTTTCGCGTCAATTGTTTTCATTCTTCTTATTTTTCTCACGTAGACGGCAAGGGGGTAGAAAAGGGTGAAAGAAATTTCCCGAAAAAACACCCCGCCAACGATAAAAATAGCAGGACACGCCCGCCTCATTAAGAACGTGCACGCGGGAAAGGGCGCACACGCGGGGGCGCCCCTACAGCATACTCCAATGGCTTCGACAGGCTCAGCCACCGTGGCTACTACGGTGGCT
>JAIRXZ010000136.1 GCA_031267995.1 Odoribacteraceae bacterium
AGCCACCGTAGCGACAGGCTCAGCCACCGGGGAGATGGTGGCTTCGACAGGCTCAGCCACCGTAGTAGTCGCGGTGGCTGAACTTGTCGAACCCACAGTCGCGGTGGCTGAGCTTGTCGAAGCCATTGGAGAATGCTGTAGGGGCGCACCTCCGCGTGCGCCCTCGACGTGTTGTTACCGAGACGCGCTCTGCGGGGAGGGCGAGGGATGAAGGCGGGAGAGGAACGGGCATGGCGGGGAGGGCGAGGGATGAAAGAGGCTCCGCGTGGGATGAAAGCGGGAGAGGAGCGAGCATCGCTGGGGGCGCGCGGGGCAAAAGCGGGAGCGGGTGTTGCCATTTTTTCCCCGTTTCGGGTGGGGGGAGTATCGTTTCGGACGGGGTTTTTATCGTTTCGGGCGAGGGCGTGATCCTCTCGCGGGGATTGTTTGGGGGGCGTATCGATAATTGTCCCGCATTTTTCGGGAAAAATTTGTCAATCTTTTTGCGCCTCGGTTGTTATAGAGTAAAAATCGAACAATTATGAATACACGAGATGATCACGCGGCGCGATTGATTTCGGCCACACTGCTGGGGCAGGCGTCCGAGGAGGAGGCGAGAGAGCTGGAACGGTGGCGGGCGGAATGTCCGGAAAACGAGGAGGTATACCAACGATGCCTCCACGGGGAGGGGTTCGGGCGCGCCGTGGAGACGTACAGGGGTGTCGATTGGGAGGGGGCGTTTCGGCGTTTTGATCGGGAACGTCGAGCTTTCGAGCGGGAACGTCGGGATGCCGGGCGGGAACGCCGAGGTACCGGGCGGGAGCGTCAGGTTATCGAGCGGGAACGCGGGGCTGTCGAGTGGGAACGTCAGGCTGCCGGGCGGGAGCGTCAGGTTATCGGGCGTCCGGCGAGGCGTTGGACGGTGGCGAGGGGTTGCGCCGCGGCGGCGGTGCTGGTGGCGGTGGCGACGGGGGCGTGGTTCGCGCTGGACAAGATAGGAGACGGGGAGACGGCGGGGGATGGGATTCGTCCGGGGCACGCTCACGCGGTGTTGACGCGGTCGACGGGCGAGCGTTTCGTGCTGGACGAGGGTCGGGAGACGGGCGCGGCGTTGCCGTCGCACATCCGGCGGTCGGAGGGCGCGGCGCGGCTGGTGTACGGGGCGGCGCCGGAGGGGGAGGTGGTGGAGAACAGGATGGTGACGCCACGAGGGGGGGAGTACCGGCTGACGTTGTCGGACGGGTCGCGGGTGCACTTGAACGCGCGGGCGTCGCTGCGTTACCCGGAGGAGTTCCGGGGGGAGGCGAGGGAGGTGTACCTGTCCGGCGAGGCGTGGTTCGAGGTGGCGGCGGACAGCGCGCGTCCTTTCGTGGTGGTGACCGATGACGCGCGGGTACGGGTGTACGGTACCCGTTTTAACGTTGACGCTTCGCGGGCGGGGGTGGTGCAGGCGGCGCTGGTGAGCGGGTCGATCGGGCTGACGTTCAGGAACAGGGAGGGGGAGACGATGTTGCGCGAGGGGGAGGTGGCGGAGTACCGGGTGGCGGACGGTCAGCTGACGGTGCGCGCCGGGGATTTGCTGCCGCACGTGGGTTGGAAGGATAACCTGTTCGCGTTTAGCGGCGAGCCGCTGGGGGAGATCCTGGAGCGGCTGGGCGATTGGTACGATTTTTCCGTGGTGTACGCCGGGGAGGGGCTGGCGGCGACGCGCTTTTCCGGCGTGCTGAAGCGGTATGATGATATTTCTATTATCCTGGAGGCTATCGAGAAGACGGTGGGGGTGACGTTTCGGGTGAGCGGGCGCGTGATCGTGGTTTCGGGCGGGCGGGAGTAGGCGCCGGGGGTCGTTTCCCCGCGGCGTGTTAACCGGGCGGGCGCGGGTTTCGCGTTCGTTTATTGTGAATGTTTAACGTATGATGTTATGAAAAAAAGTCGATCCCGGCGTTGTCACCGGGTTGTAGAGCAAAAGATTTGGAACGCGGCGCGGTTGTGTTTGTTGTTCACGTGTGTTTTCCAGTTGTCGCTGTCGGCGGTGACTTTGTCGCAGGAGCGGAAGGTGGATTTGAACCTCCGGGACGTGTCGCTGGAGACGCTGTTCCGGGAGATCCAGCGGCAGACGGGTTATTATTTCATTTTTAATTACGAGGAGCTGGGGGACAAGCGGGTGGAGGAGGTGCGATGCGCGGACGAGGAGGTGAGCGCGGCGTTGAACCGGGTGTTGCGCGGTTTCGGGTACCGTTGCTCGCTGGAGAATGATATTATTATCGTGTCGCCCGACCTCGCGGGACGGTTGCAGCAGCAACGACCGGTGATGACCATCTCCGGCCGGGTGACGGACGAGCGGGGGACGCCGCTGGCGGGCGTGTCGGTGGCGGTGAAGGGGGCGATCACGGGCACCTCGTCCGACAAGAACGGCAATTTCCGGATAGTATTGCTGCAATCGGAGGGGATCACGCTGGTTTTTACCTTCATCGGGATGGAACGACGGGAGGTCAAGTACGCGGGACAGGCTTCGCTCCAGGTGGTGATGCGCGAGGCGGTGCGGGAGCTGGAGGAGGTGATTGTTTCTACCGGTTACCAGCGTTTTAGCTTGCGGGAGACGACGAGCGCTATCCAGTATCTCCCCGCCGAGGAGATCTTGGTGCCGGGGCTGACGTCGATCGACCAGATGCTGGAGGGGTACGTGCCGGGGATGACGTTCATGCAAAATTCGGGTCAGGTGGGCGCCGTGCCCCGCATCCGCATCCGGGGTACGTCCACGGTGCTGGGCAACCAGGAGCCGGTGTGGGTGCTGGATAACGTGGTGATCGAGAATCCGGTGAACGTGAGCGCGGAGCAGATTAACGATCTCGATTTCGTGAATTTGCTGGGCAACGCGATTTCGGGGATTAACCCGAATGATATCGAGTCGATCACGATATTGAAGGACGCGTCGGCGACGGCGCTGTACGGGCCGAGGGCGGCGAACGGCGTGATCGTGGTGACGACGAAGCAGGGGAGGCAGGGGCCGCCGGAGCTTTCGTATTCGCTGGCGGGGACGTTCACGCGGCGGCCGCATTATTCTGATCGCAGCGTGTTTATGATGAATTCGCGGGAGCGGGTGGCGTTTTCGCGGGAGCTGCTGGAGAAGCGGGTGATCTATCCCCACGTGGAGCACTGGCTGGGCTACGAGAAGGCGATGCTGGATTACTGGAAGGGGGATATTTCGTACGACCAGATGCGGGGCGACGTGGGACGGCACGAGGCGATGAATACCGACTGGTTCGGGGAGATGATGCAAAATTCGCTGTCGAACAAGCACACGGTGAGCTTGTCCGGGGGCAGCCCGGAGGTGCGTTATTACGTGTCGGCGGGCTACTCGGACGCGCGCGGCAGCATCAAGGACGAGGCCAACAAGCAGTACACGGCCAGCATGAACGTGGTGGGGACGTACAATCGATGGACTATCCGGTTTAATCTCAACGGGAACGTGAACAAGAAGTATTACACGCCGGCGGACGTGGAGGTGACGCGCTACGCTTACGAGACGACGCGGGCGTTCCCGGCGCGGGGCGATGACGGGCGGCCGTGGTTTTACCCGCGACAGGCGAAGGGGAACGAGTATGCCGATTTCAGCATCCTGAACGAGAAGGCGAACACGTCGCAGGAGATTCGTTCCTCCGGGCTGACGGCCACGGCGGGTCTGGATTTCCGCGTGAAGGAGGGGCTGAAGGCGACGCTGACGGCTTCTTATAACACGTCGAACACGACGCAGGAGGTGTGGCATGGCGAAAATTCGTTTTACGCCGGGCGGCTGCGGCTTCCTCCCACCTCGACCACCGATATGGACGTGATGCCTTACGGCGGCGAGCTGCTGTACCAGAACACGGAGCAGTATTCGTACACGTTGCGCGGGCAGGTGGATATGGTGCAGGCGCTGGATGCCGACCGGCGGCACGTGATCACGGCGGCGGTGGGCGGCGAGCTGAGTTCGACGCAGTATTATGGCTTGAACGAGACGTACCGCGGTTACCTGAAGGAGCGCGGGAAGAAGATGGCGCAGGTGAACCCGGTGACGGAGGAGCGGTTTGCGCGATGGCTGGCGACGGACGTGCACGCCCTGGGGATGTGGAACGAGCAGCTGACGAATCGCGTTGGGCCGTACGCGACGGTGGCGTATACCTTTAATAATCTCTACACGATTAACGTGAATGGCCGCTTCGACGCTTCCAACCGCTTCGGGTCGCGGGCGAACGAGCAGCTGGCGCCGATCTGGTCGGTGTCCGGGCGGTGGAACACGAAGGACGACGTGCTGCAAAATGCCGATTGGGTGGACAACCTGTCGCTGCACGGTTCCTTCGGGTACCAGGGGAACATGCTGGACAATATATCGTCGCGGCTGGTGATCCAGCGCGGGGGCATCGATGCCGATTTCGGCGAGTACGAGTCGAACGTGTATAGCTACGCGAATCCCGACTTGCGGTGGGAGAAGACTTCGTCGTACAACGCGACGATGGACTTTAGCTTTTTCCGCCGTTTCCTGGCGGGGAGCGTCTCCTATTTCTACAAGCGGACGAAGGATGCTTTCTTTAATAAAGGTATTTCGAGCATCAACGGGGTCTCCACCTGGGTGGTGAACACGGGGGTGCTGGAGAACCACGGCGTGGAGTTGGCGCTGCGATTCACGCTGGTGGACACGAGGTCGCGCAATGCCAACGGCTTCCGGTGGAACATGACGACCAACTTCGGCCAGGTGACAAACAACGTGCCCGGCCCGGCAAAGGATAAGACGCTGACGAATGCCATCACTTACCAGGGGTACCTGGACGGGACGCTGGAGGTGCAGGGGCGACCGCTGCACTCGTTTTACTCTTACAAGTACCAGCACCTGAACCCGCTGAACGGCGCCCCGGTGTTTTATGGCTCCGACCGGATGGTTTATGCCGAAAGCCAGCGGGTGGATCTCCTGGAGAAGTACCAGGGGATGTCGCTGACCGATATTTTTTCCGACGTGATGCGCTATTCCGGCACCCGCGTGCCGGTGATCCAGGGGGGCGTGCAGCACGCGCTGGCGTGGGGACGGTTTGCCGCCTCGGTGAACATGGCGTATAGTTTTGGCTCGAAGATTCGGTTGCTGCAGATGTATCCCAATGTCAGTTCGGAGTACCGGACGATAGCGCCGCAGCCAATGGCGAACGTGCGCAGGGAGTTTTTGAAGCGCTGGCAGAATCCCGGCGACGAGCAGTTTACCAACGTGCCGGGGGTGATTTCGGGCGCTACCTTCGACAACACGCTGGGCGGACGCATGTGGTGGAACCAGCAGGTGAACATGAATGGCGAGTCGATTGGCTTCGCCGGCGGGCTGTGGCAGATGTATGACAAGTCCGATTTGAGGGTGGTGAGCGGGAATTTCGTGAAGATTCAATCGGCGTCTGTCCGCTACAACCTGCCGGAGGAGCTTTGCCGGCGCGTGAGCCTGCGGACGGCTTACGTGAGCTTGTCGGGGACGAATCTCTACACCTTCGCCAGCAAGAAACTGAAGGGACAAGATCCCGCCACGCAGGATGGTACCGCGCCGACCATCAACATGTCGCTGCGACCTACCTACTCGCTGAACCTGAATGTATCATTTTAAAATAATTAGCGCTATGAAGAATATACCAAACCTGATCGCGGGCGTTGCCCTGTGCCTCTCGTGCGCCGCTTGCGGTGATTTTTTGGAGGAGTATCCCAACGATCAGTCCTACGTGATTAATACCGAGGATCTGAACGAGTTGCTGGTGGGAGATGGCTATATGGCGGCTACCTCCGGGGCGGATATCGGGTACTGGATCCACGTGATGGATGATGACGTGCTGTTCGTGACGAGCAACACGAACAGGGCTGCCGGTACGCCTTTCTACTGGTGGCAGCCGGATGCCGATACGCGCTCCACCTGGGACGCGTTGTACAAACACATTGGCGTGTTGAACGCTGTACTGGAGGAGGTGGAGCAGTTTCGCGACGAGCCGGGCGACGGGTATCGGAAGGTGAAGGGGGAGGCGTTGTTTCTCCGCGCCGGGTATTATTATTATCTCGTGAATCTTTACGGGTTGCCTTACCGCGCTTCGGCTACCGATCCCGGCGTTCCCCTGAAGCTCACGAGCACTATCGAGGACAGGCGTTTTGCTCGAAATTCGGTGGAGGAGTGTTATCGCGCCATTACTGCCGATCTTCGGGCGAGCATCGCTTGTTTGAAGGGCATCGTCCCGTCGACCACTTACCGCGCCAGCGAGATGGCGGCACGCGCGCTGCTGAGCCGCGTCGCCCTCTACACGCACGATTGGGAAACGGCCAGGGTGCAGTGCGATTCCGTGTTGATCAGCGGGCGTTACCGGCTCGTTGATCACAACATGGAGGGAGGGGCGGCAGCCTCGAACACGGTGGCGTTTAACTCTAACGATATGATTTTCACCAGCGGCATCGCCACCACCACCTCAGGTATGGATTTCCAATATATCAACGCTACCAAATTCCAGCCGAGCGCCGAGCTGTTGGCCACTTTCCTGGACAACGATCTGCGGAAAACTTACTATGTCCGCGGTATGCCATTGCCCGGCTACCAGGTGATTCAGAAAAGTGTTAGCCGCATAGTCGCCATGTGCTCGGATATTTTCGTGCTGCGCTTGCCGGAGGTTTATCTCAATCGGGCAGAAGCCCTGATCATGCTCGACCGGGAGGCTGACGCGACGGCTGATTTGCAATCGCTGCTTGCTTGCCGCCTGTCTGTTCCCCTCGCGATCAACCTTTCGGGCGCCGCGCTGATGGATTTCCTCCGCGATGAACGCCGCCGCGAGTTTTGCTACGAGGGGCAGCGGTGGTTTGACCTGCGCCGCTACGCCGTTTACCCGACGTACCCCTTCCAGAAGGAGATTCGCCACCCCTATTACGAGTACGTCACCGTTTCGGGCGACATGGTGCTCGGCAAGTTCGACGACGAACCGCAATATTACGTCCTCTCCCTCCCGGAGAACGAGATCGTCCTCAACGGGGGCGTGCTCGCCCAAAACCCCATCCGGGCGTGGAAAGAGGAACAACCACATCAATAAATAATGACATGAAAACAAAAAAATACATCACCGCGATTGCCGCACTCGTTACCCTCCTCGCGGCTTGCAACAGGGACGATGACAAAACCCTCGCTCCCACGAATCTCGACAAGGATTGGCTCGCCATCAGCGACAGTCCCGATCCCCTCGACCACCTGCGCTACGAGATTTACCGCGATCTCGGCGTCTCCGTCTACTACACGGATACCATCGGCAAGGAGTTTCGCTACATCAATGTTTATGGCGACTCCGTGATCCACGTCGAGAAGGTCGACCCTTTCTACTCCGTCACCGCCATGGATGCTGCCAACACCTACCTCCTTTCCAAAAACAGGGAGGAGATTCGGCTCGCCACGCTCTTTGTCAGGGACAGCATCATCTCGGCGTTACCGCCCGCGCTTTATCCCAGCACCGTGCTCCTCACCAGCGAACTCACGCTAAACGCCTTCGACACGGAGGCAAGAGGTAAACGACTTGGCAATGTCTACAACGGGTACCGATCCGTCATTATCAGCAACACCGGTCAGTTCTCCACCATGAGCGCCATCGACAAGAGCCACCTCAAAGAGGAGATTGTTGCCACCATCTGCTACGGTTACGCCAACGCCAATTTCAACATCAGGCTGGCGGAATTTTACAAGGTATCGGAAGACCTTTTCACGCCGCAGACACTCATGCCCAGCGTCTACTACCTCCTCATCAGTTCGGGAAACGCTGCAGTCTATCGCCCACATTGGAACTACTACGCTTTCCTCATCTCCAGTCCGAACATGCCGGGGCAATTGCAAGCGAACGCCAATATCCCTGGCGAGTACACGCGATACTACACCCCATCGAAGGAAGAAGATGCAAGCTCGTTTTTCCTGGCCGTCTTCCGCTACACTCCCGCCGAATTTGACGCCGAGTACTCCACCCTGCCCGGCTTCTCCGATATTCGTCGGAAGTACGACATCATCCGCGCCATCACCGACGCCATCATAAACATGCCTTAAAAAACAATCGATATGAGACACCTGTCATTCCTCCTCCTTTTGGCGATGGCCGCGGCCGCCGCCTCTTGCAACGACGACAAAAGCACGCTCGTCGTGTCTGCCCTCCAGGTTACCCTGGACGCCGCCGGGAATCCCCAAAGCCTCCTCGTGCAAACCAATGAACCTATTTGGGAAGTTATCTCCGAGGACACCTGGCCAATTATCCAGCAGGATTCCTTCAGCGTCACCATCACCGCTGCCTCTAATCCCTCCCGCGAACCCCGCGTCGCCCGCTTTTATATCGCTGCCGGCAGTCGCTTCGAGCGCGTGATCCTTACGCAAGAGGGAAGCCTCCACGTCTTTGGCGACCTATACCCGGATGCCATCAACCCCGTCGGCGTTATATATAAGGTGATGGACGGCGGGCAACATGGCCTTGTTGTCTCGCTCGACCAACTCTCTGCCACACCTTGGGGGCCGATTACCGACACCCACGAGACCGATTTTGTCAACGGCAGGCAAAACACGCGAAATATCATCGCCGCCCATGCCGCCGATGCCAATTTCGCCACCGACTACCCCGCCTTTGCCTGGGTATACGCCAAAAACGGCAACAATCTGGACGGGGCCTGGTTTATTCCCTCCTTCTGGGAAACCTACGAGATGTATAACTTCCTCGTCGGCAACTTCGCCTACATTATCCCTGGCGGCACCCCGCCAAGCATGCAGCTCAACCTTTCCCGCCCGACGCAAAACATCACCCTCCGCGACGCCTTCGACGCCAGCGTTGTCGCCGCCGGTGGTACGCCGTTCAGCTACTCCGGTAGCGCGTATTGGAGCTCCTCCGAGGCATCCGTCACCTCTGCCGCCGCCATCTCCTTCCACAATGGCTCGGATCCTTTCCACTCGGCCATCAATTACAACAAAGCCACCACCGGCGACCAATTCTTCCGTGCAGTGTATGAATTTTAAAAACCCACAAAAACAATCCACATGAAGAGAATTTACTTATTGACAATCACCTTCCTCCTCATTGCCGCGCCCGCCCTCCAGGCACAGGAGACAAAAGGCACCAGAACCTGGAGCGCCGAGGAGATCGCCCGCTTCAAACAAGTGAAAGTGACCACCGTCCCCCGCACCGCGGGGGGAAAAGTAACCAACGGGCAGGTCGACCTCGAAACGCTCAGACAAGCTGTCGCCAGCCCGCTACAGGGCGAACCTTCCCCCGCCCTCAACGCCGAGGATATCACCGGCACGGCCGTGACGCTGGAAAACTTCCGCGGAAAATATGTCCTCATCGACGTGTGGGCAACATGGTGTGGCCCCTGTCGAGCCGAAATCCCCTCGCTCAAAGCGATGGAGGAGGAACTCGCCGGCCGCGACATTGCTTTCGTTAGCATCTCCGTCGATGAAAATAAAGAAGCGTGGAGCAAGATGGTCAAAGACGATGACATGACCGGCTACCAATTGTGGATCGGCCAAAACCACGAGTTTTCGTCCGCTTACGGCATCAACGGCATCCCCCGCTTTATCCTCCTGGACAAGGAGGGAAACATCATCAACGGCAACATCAACCGCCGCCCCTCCGGCCGCGATTTGCTGCCGACGCTGGAAGCCCTCCTCGACGGGACGATTGACCACCCGACCGCCATCGACTACCTCAAAAACGGATTCCCGCGCGAGAGCATGGTGGGAAAACCCTCGCCAGCCTTCGCTTACCCGGACATCGACGGCCGCGAGTTGTCGCTCCCCGACCTCCGCGGGAAGTACGTCATGGTTGATCTCTGGGCAACGTGGTGCGGCTTCTGCGTCCAGGAGATCCCGCACATGAAGACCCTGGAACAGAAGATGCACGGCCGCAACATCGCCTTCGTCAGCATCTCCGTCGACGCCGATAAAGCCAAGTGGGAGGCCTACGTCAAGGAGCAACAAATGACCGGCACGCAGCTATACGCCGGCGACGACAAGTCGTTTACCGCCCCCTACGACGTCAACGGCATCCCCCGATTTATCCTCATCGACAGGGAGGGCAATGTCCTCGATCCCAACATGAAACTCCGCCCCTCCAACCCCGATCTGCTCCCGTTCCTGGAGCAACTCGACGGGATTTGACGGGGCGTCACCCCGTCCCTTCTCGACAACATGCCGCGCGCTCGTGCCCGCGGCATTTTTCTTGCCGGCCCGAAGGGCTGAATTTTCATAACCGCAGGTAAGCGAAGCGCAGCTTGCGGTAGTTATCGCCGCCCCCGTCTTCTGCCTGAAAGGCAGGATATTTGTCCTGCCTTTCAGGCAGAAGTATGAGAGTTCGTTTTCCGCCGGTCGTTGACCGGCGGTTATGAAAATCCGGCTTTTCAAGCCGTCCGGCGGTTATGAAAATCCGGCTTTTCAAGCCGTCCGGCGGTTATGAAAATCCGGCTTTTCAAGCCGTCCGGCAGTTATGAAAATCCGGCTTTTCAAGCCGTTTAGTTCCGGCTTGTCCGGGTTATGAATAGTCTCGTACTGCGGTAATTATCGCCGCGGAACAGCCCGAAGGGCTGAA
>JAIRXZ010000171.1 GCA_031267995.1 Odoribacteraceae bacterium
GTCCCCCAACGGCTGATGGACTATTGTCGCAACGTCAAACGACCTCCCAACGGCTGACGGCATATCGTCGCGATGTCAGACGATCCGCCAACGGCTGACGGACTATTGTCGCGATGTCCGACGACCCGCCAATGGCTGACGGCATATCATCGCGACGGCAGACGACCCGCCAGCGGCTGACGGTACATCGTCATCGCAATTCCGCGAAATCCCGCCGACAGCCGTCGGCAGACCGTCGGGCCGCCCGATACGCCGACGGCCAACGGCTGACTGTCGGGCAGCCCAACAGCCTGCCCGGAGGCGATGGGAGGCTATTATTCATGAACAAGGGCATGTCACCGGTAATCGACCGGTCATCCCGCCCGCCCGCCGGCACCTCGCGACCGGCCGACGCCCTCGCGCGCGCGCGATTCCTTATATAGCGCCGCGATCAGAGGCCGCGCGATCGTTTGATTTCCTCGTAGGCGTCGTTGATGATGGCGAATGTTTGCTCGGCGGCAGCGAAGGCGGCCTCTCCCTCGCGACTGAAGTTGTCCGGGTGGTACTTTTTGACGGCCGTGCGGTAGGCTTTCTTTACCTCCTCGTCGGTGGCGGTGGGGGGAATGTCCAGGAGGGCGTACTCGGCGTAGAGGGGGTCGTCAAAGGGTGTCTGTTCCCAGGAATCGTCGTCGTCATTGCCGTCATAGTCATAGTCATGGTAGCCGTTGCTGTTCCCGTTGTCGCGGTTGAAGTATTCCCGCCCTCCGGAATGGTTGTCGTCGCGGGTATTATCGTTGTTGTTCTCGCTGTCGCTGTCGTCGCTGCCCCCGCAAAACTCTCGGCGGAGGGTGTTGAACGCGCCCTTGGTCATGCCGATGAGAGAGGTGATTTGCTCCAGGATGGCCAATTCGACTTGGGATATTGGGCAGCTCGCGCCGGCGACGCTGAAAAGGAAGTGGAGAGCATAGAGACGATCGCTTATGCACATGTATTTGAGGTCGCGGCACGGGGTTTCCAGGGGGATTTCCTGGCTCACCAGGCGCTGGAAGGCGAGGGTTCGTGCTTGTTTGTCGGTGGATCCGAGGCACTTGGCGAGGAATTGATCGCCCCTGGTACCGAAGTCTTCGCTAAAGGTTTGCTCGATGTAGTGTATCGCCGCGGGGCTGAGCACGCCGCCGGCCTTCATGACGGCCAGGGCGAGGGTGAAAAGGTGCCGCGCGGCGGGGGAAAGTTCCGGAGGGGTGTCGTCGGATGGGGGGCGTCGTTGGATCTCTTTCCCGCCCCGGATTTTTTTGTTGTCGAGCGGGTTGTCGGCGTTGTCCTCGCTGGCGTTCTCGCTGCTGCTGTCGCCGTTGTAGTCGCCGTTGCTCTCGATGAACTCGTAGCAGAGGGCGTTGAAGGTGTGCGTGAGGATGCCGAGGGAGAAGGTGATTTGCTCCAGGGTGGAGAATTCGCCGGGGGATAGCTGGCCGTTCGCGCAGGCAAGGCCGAAAAGGAAACGGAGGGCGCGGAGGTTCTCCTCGTGCCTTCCCTCGCGGATCTGGCGGCACGAGATTTCTACCTGAATCTCCTCCTGGCTCGCGAGGCACCGGATGACGCGGAGTCTTTCTTGACTGCTGTCGGATTGGAGGAGCGTGGTGAGGAAATGCCTGCCCGCACGACCAAAGTTTTTGCTGAAGAATTGCTCGATGTAGGCTACCGCCGCGGGGGTGGCCTCTCCGCCGGCCTTCATGACGACCAGGGCGAGGGAGAAGTAGTGGTGCATGAGGGGGGGGCTCCTCCTCCACCTGAAGATGAAAAGGTCGTTGAAGCACGAGCGGAGGCCGTTCAGGCTCCAGCCGGCAATGAGGCCAATGAACACGCCGTACCATGCCCACAGGGCGTAACCCAGGATGACCAAAAGGAGCGTCAACATGGCGGGCGAGGGGTTGGTAGTGCGTTTGGTTTTCATGGTTGTGGGTTAAAGTCCTCGGTCTTGTTTGATCTTTTCGTAGGCGTCGTTGATGGCGATGAATTTCTTGGCGGCGTCGGCGATGGCGGCCTCGCCCTTGTGGTTGAACTTGTCCGGGTGGTAGTTTTTGGCGGCGAGGCGGTAGGCTTTCTTTACCTCCTCGTCGGTGGCGGTGGGGTGGATGCCCAGGAGGGCGTAGGCGGCGGACGCGGAGCCGTTGTAGTATGCCTGTCCCGTGGAGCGGTTGTCGTCGCGGGTGTTACGCCTGTTGTTGCTGTCGCTGTAGGGTCCCTCTCTGCCCTTGCAAAACTCCCGGAGAAGGGTGTAGAACGTGTCCGTGGTCATGCCGGCGAGGAGGGTTATCTTCTTCAGGAAGTCCAAATCGCTATCGAGTATCGGGCCGGTCGCGCGGGCGACGCTAAAGAGGAAGTGGAGCACCTGAAAGCGTTCCTCCTCGTCCATGCTTTCGCGGAGCTTGTTGCACGATGGTTCCAGGGGGATTTCCCGCTTCGCCAGGCGGCGGATGACGTCGAGGCGTTCTTCCTCGTTGCCGCCGCCGAGGTGCTCGGCGAGGAATTTATCGCCCGCGTAGCCGAACTTTTCGTTGAAGAATTGCTGGATGCAGCGTACCGATTGGGTTCTGAACACGCATTGTTTTATGACGGCCACGGCGAGGGTGAAGATGTGCCACTCGATGGAGGGGTGTTCCTCCCAAGGCTTCTCGACGGGAGGGCGTTTCTTCCACCAGGGCTCGGCGGCAATTATCCTGATGCCCTTGATCATCAGTTCCAGGATGTAGCCAGCGATGAAGCCCGCCAAGACGGCGCCTCTCTCGAACGTGAAGAAGCCGATAGCGGCGCCAATCCACCTCAACATGGCGGGCGGTGGTTGGTGGTGAGGCGAGAAGACGGGGCGTCGATGGTGTCGGTGGCGCGTGTGGTGCTCATGGTGTTTCGATTAAGGTTCTCGGTCTTTTTTGATCTTTTCGTAGGCGCTGTTGATGGCGATAAATTTCTTGGCGGCGGCGGCGATGGTGGCCTCGCCCTTGTGATTGAACTTGTCCGGGTGGTACTTTTTGGCGGCGAGGCGGTAAGCCTTCTTCACCTCGTCGTCGGTGGCGGTGGAGGGGATGCCCAGGAGGGCGTAGGCGTCGGCGATGGGGTCGCTGGGAGGTGTCCGGGGTCTGGATTGGTTGTCGTCGTGGGTGTTGCCGCTGTTGGCGCCGGTGTGGGTGTAGTTGCCGCTGTTGGTGTTGGTGCGACTGTTGGTGTAATTGTCGCTGTAGGTGCGGCTGTAGGTGTTGCCGCCGCTGGCGCTGTTGCAAAATTCATCGCGGATGATGTTGAAGGAGGCCGTGGTGAGGCCGACGAGGAAGCTGATTTGTTCCAGGGTGATCAACTCGGTGCGAGATATGACGCCGCTCGCGCGGGCGACGCCGAAGAAGAAGCGGAGGGCGCGGAGACGGTCGTCCACGCTGGCGCGTTTGAGGCGGCTACACGGGGGTTCCAGGGGGATCCTCCGGTTCACGAGGGAGCGGATGGCGTCGAATTGCTTTTGTTTGTCGGTGGTGTGGAGGTTGATGGCAAGGAATTGCTCGCTCCTGAAGCCGAAGGCGTCGTTGAAGTATCGCTCGATGTACAGCACCGCGCCGCGGGTGGCGCCGCCGCCGGCTTTCATGACGGCCAGGGCGAGGACGAAGAGCTGTTTCATGGAGAGGGGGACGGTATCCTGGTAGTCGGCGGCGGGCTTGGCGAAGGAGGAGACGAGTTTGTCCAGGCCGAAGCCGGCGCAGTAGCCCAGCACCGCGCCGCGCCAGTCCCAGGCGAGGAAGCCGATGACGGCGCCTATCCACCTCAGCATGGCGGGAGGGGGCTGGCGGTGAGGCGGGAGGACGGGAGGCGTCCGGGGGATGGGGCGGCGGGGGCGACGGTGTGGCCGGTGGCGCGTGGGGTGTTCATGGTGTTTCGGTTAAAGTCCTCGTGCTTGTTTGATCTTCTCGTAGGCGTCGTTGATGGCGATAAATTTTTTGTTGGCGGCGGCGATGGCGGCCTCGCCCTTGTGCGTGAATTTGTCCGGGTGGAACTTTTTGGCGGCGAGGCGGTAGGCTTTCTTCACCTCGTCGTCGGTGGCGTCGTCGGGGATGCCCAGGAGGGCGTAGGCGTCGGGGGAGGAGCTGTCGCGGGTTCTCCAGCGGCTAAAGGGGTTGCCGCTGTCGTTGTTGTTGGCGATAAATTCGTCGCGAATGGTGTTGAACGCGGCGACGTTGATGCCGAGGAGGGTGGCGATGCGCGCCAGGGTGGGCACCTCGCCGGAGCCGCGGGATAGGCGGCCGTTCGCGCGGGCGACGCCGAAGAGGAAGCGGAGCGTGTCGTCGATTCTGCCCGGTAGCGTGGCTTCGCGGAGGGCGTTGCCGGGGGTTTCCAGGGGGATTTCCCTGGTGATGAGGCGTTGGATGATTTCGATTCGCTCTCGTTTGTCGGAGGTGCGGAGGCGATCGGTGAGGAATTGTTCGGCGTTGGCGCCAAAGGCCTCGCGGAAGGAGCTTTCGATGTAGGCTACCGCCGCGGGGGTGGCCCTGCCGCCGGCTTTCAGGACGGCCATGGCGAGGGTGAAGAGGTGGTGCATGGCGATTTTCAGGTTCTCCGGGGAGGTGTCGCTGTCGTTGGCGAGACATTCGTCGCGGATGCTGTTGAAGGTGTAGTCGTTGAGACCGAGGAGGGTGGCGATGCGCGCCAGGGTGGGCACCTCGGCGCGGGCGCGGGGTGACTGGCCGTTCGCGCGGGCGACACCGAAGAGGAAGCGGAGGGTATTGGCGAGTTCTTCGGCGCTCGCGGCCGCGCGGAGGGCGTTGCACGGGGGTTCCAGGGAGATTTCCTTGCTGATGATGCGCTGGATGATTTCGAGCTTCTCGCGTTTGTCGGAGGTGTGGAGGCGATCGGTGAGGAATTGGCCGGCGTCGGGGCCGAAACTCTCGCGGAAGGAGCCTTCAATGTACTCTATCGCCGCGGGGGTGGCCTTGCCGCCGGCTTTCAGGACGACCATGGAGAGGGTGAAGAGGTGGTGGATGGGGTGTTCCGATGCCTGCTGCTCGCCGTCGGACGTGCCGTAGATGAGCTTGCGGATGAAGGAGATGATGAAGTCCAGGACGGAGCCGACGAGGAAGCCCAGGAAGACGCCCTGCCATTCCAGGAAGAAGTAGCCGACGATGGCGCCAATCCATCTCATGGCTCGCGGGTGCTGGCGGGGGACGGGAGGGGGGCGGGGGTGGGG
>JAIRXZ010000031.1 GCA_031267995.1 Odoribacteraceae bacterium
CCGGTGGTGGCACGGGCTACAAGCCCGCGCCAGCGGAAAGGGTAAACACGTCAAAGGCGCACGCGTGGGAAAGGGCGCACGCGAGGCGCGCCCCTACAGCATACTCCAATGGCTTCGACAGGCTCAGCCACCACCACCACCGCGGTGGCTGAGCCTGTCGAAGCCCAAACAACAAACGCCAACAATCATGACCCGGGTGCTGGCGCGGGCTTGTAGCCCGTGCCACCACCGGAAAGGTTGTTCTTTCGTTGGCACGGAGTGCAAGTCCGCGCCAGCACCGGGGTGTTGTCGCCGGGGTGCACGCGTGGGAAAAGGCGCACCCACGCGTGCGCCCCCACGTCACCATTGTTATCGTCGGGGTGCACACGCGGGAAAGGGCGCCCGCGAGGGGGGAGTTTCCGATAGAATTTTTCACATTTCCATTCTTTCTTTCTCACGCGGGGAGTCGCGCTCCAGGCTCCGTTGGCTTGAATTTCGGGGCGAACGCTTTTGGTGGATCGGGAAAAATCCCTTGGGTCGCCACCCCTTTTTCTGCTCGAAGCACAATCGTCCACCTGAAATACTCGTTTGTCCACCTGAATACACTTATTCCTGTTTACTTTTGGAGACAGTATGAAGACCCTGTAATTCAAGCAACCATGAAAAGACTGATTTTCTCTACCCTACTGATCTCGTTTTTTGGCGCCGGGGCGCAGCCTTTCCGTCCGGTGGATAACCCCAATCCCTGGGCGGACGATTATTCCGCCGTGGCGGCCATGAAGTTCTTCCGGCAGTGGGGGACGTACAACGTGCACGATCCGGCGTGCCTGGTGGACGGCGACACCTATTATATGTATTCTACCGATGCCATCTTCCGGATGGATAGCTCCGAAATCAAACGCGAGAAACTGCCCTTTGGCTACGTGCAGGTACGAAGATCAAAAGACCTGGTAAACTGGGAATTCGTGGGCTGGGCGTTCCGGGAGATTCCTCCGGAGGCGGTCGCGTGGGTGCGAGAAAATACGGGGGGACGGGGCGCGTCCAATATCTGGGCGCCTTACGTGGTGAAGCACGGGGAGAGGTACCGGATGTATTACTGCGTATCGGCTTTTGGCCGGCAGACTTCTTACATCGGTCTGGCCGAATCCGATTCCCCGGTGGGGCCGTGGGAAACAAAGGGTTGCGCGGTGAGGACGACGACGGGCGACGTGATGAATGCTATCGACCCAAGCGTGGTGACGAACCCCGATACGGGCGAGCAGTGGATGCATTACGGCTCCTTCTTCGGGGGGTTGCATTGCGTGCAGTTGGATCCCGCCACCGGGTTTACGCTTCGCGCGGGTGACCAAGGGCACTTGATCGCCAGGAGATTCGACGGGAAGAAAAACAATATCGAGGCTCCGGAGATTGTCTATAATCCCGCGTTGAAACAGTATTTCCTGTTTGTCTCCTATGACCCGTTGATGACTACTTACAACGTGCGCGTGGGACGGTCGGCCTCCCCCGAAGGGCCGTTTCTCGACTATTTCGGTCGGGACATGGCGGCGGAGGAGGAGAATTTCCCCGTGTTGACCTATCCCTTCCGGTTCGAGAATCACCCCGGATGGGCGGGAACGGGGCACTGCACCGTCTTCCGGGGGGCTGGCGGCGACTATTACATGGCGCACCAGGCGCGCTTGTCGCCTTACAACCAGATGATGGTGCTCTACATCCATCGCCTGTGGTGGACGGAGGATGGATGGCCGGTGGCCTCGCCCGAACGCTACGCCGCAACGCCGCAACGGGAGATTGTCCCGGACGCGTTGGAGGGGGAGTGGGAGGTGATCGAGCTGACGGGGCAACTCCCCGATCGACCGCTGGAAGCCGGTCAGGTGGTGAGAAACGAGGTGGCGCTGCGGGGCAACGAAAAGGCGTTGTCGAAACGCCTCTCGCTCCGCGCGGACGGCTCGCTGGAGGGGGCGTGGAGCGGCCGGTGGAAATTTGAGAATCATCGCCTGACCATCACTACCGATTCGCTGTCGCTCTCCGCGAACGTGTGGATGGGGCAGGATTGGGAAAACGAGAAGCAAACCTTGCTTTTCTCCGGGCTGAACCCGCGAGGGTGTTCTGTCTGGGGGAAGAAACGAGAATAGTATCAACATCTAAATTCACAACCTTATGATCAGACTTATTCATTGGAGTCCCGTTTGTCGGGGAGCCGTCGTTTTGATGGCGTTGCTCGTTTGCTCCTGCATGGAGATGCATCTTTGGGACAAGGAGGCAGGTAACCAACAAAATGAACCACCACCTCCGCCGGAAGACCGCTCGGCGAAGTTGCTGGCAAAGTATACTTTCGAGAATACCCTGGCCGACGATCTTGGCCTCTCCTCTACAGGCCAGGCGCTGGCGCTTCCCAGCGGCACGCCCCCGACGTTCGAGGACAATGCCGGGAGGGGGAGCACCGTGCTGCACCAGTACTTTGGCTTCGAGGGCGGGGGTAGCACGAGCTACGTGAAGTTCGACAACCCGCTGAAGGAGGTCGAGGAGTTGTACGGGGCGTCCATTTCCCTGTGGGTTAACCGCTCGGACGCGAATGTTTTTGACGCCATCTGGGGCTTTTTCGACGAGGATGCCTCGGACGGTGTCAGCGGGCGCGTGTACCTGACTCCCAATGCCTACTTCGGGTTTAACGGCACGGGGGGATGGTTCGACTGTAATCACCCCGACGGG
Source organism: Odoribacteraceae bacterium (assembly GCA_031267995.1). Taxonomy (GTDB): domain Bacteria; phylum Bacteroidota; class Bacteroidia; order Bacteroidales; family Marinifilaceae; genus JAIRKS01. Next base: position 2,689 of record JAIRXZ010000031.1, read on the forward strand.
GGAACTACCGGCGCCATCGCCGAGAACGAGTGGACGATGGTGACCCTCACCGTGGATGTCACCGGGTTCTGTATCTACATCGACGGCAAACTGAAGTACGATAACAACACCCAACATGCCTGGGGCGATTCCGGCGGGAGCACGGCGGATAAGTTCATGTACCAAAACGTGATTAACCTGTTGCAGTCCTCTCCCTTCTTCTACCTGGGGTTCGGCTCCTGGTGGGGTTCGGCCGACCTGCTGCTGGACGATCTGCTGATCTATAACGGGACGCTGACGGCCGCCGAGGTGTCGGCGCTCTATGATTCGTACAGCGGGCTGGTGGCGTACTACAACTTCGAGTCGAACCTGAAAAATGTCGTTAACGAGAACTCCGAGGGCGAGTTGATGCGCCTCTCCAGCGGGACGCTTCCCACGTTCGAGACGGAAAGCGAGTGGGAATCGACGTTTGTCCACACCTACTTCGGGTTCCCCGGCGGGGAGAGCACCAGCTACGTGAAGTTTGACAACCCGCTAAAGGATTTGGACATCAGCGGCGCCACGATCTCCATTTGGGTGAAACGGCTGGATACGAATGTTTGGGATGCCATTTGGTCGTTCTTCGACGAGGACGCCTCGGACGGGGTAGACGGTCGCTTCTACCTGACACCAAACGCTTACCTCGGGTTTAACGGCACGGGAGGCTGGTTCGATTGCAACCACCCGGATGGCGGAACTACCAACGCGATTACCCCGGAGGTGTGGCAGATGGTGACCATTACTATCCAGGAGAATAATTTCGAGATCTATGTCGACGGGGTGAAGAAATACGACAAGAGCAACCCGTTGGGATGGGGATCCTTGGATGCAGTAGCGGCAGGCTCGTACGACTACGCCGTGGTCATGAACCTGCTCAAATCGTGCTCCTATTTCTACCTGGGATACGGCTCCTGGTGGGGATCCTCGCCGCTCTACATGGACGATTTGATGATCTACAACCGCGTCCTGTCGGGAGGAGAGATCCTGGACTTGTATGAATTGAACGGAGACTAATTCTTAAACACGATACGTATGAAAAAACTATATCTGACAGCCCTTCTTGTCATCATTGCCCAGTGGATGATGGCACAGAACAAGGTGATCACGGGCGTCGTGAAAGATTCCAAAGGGGAGGCCCTCATCGGGGTCAGCATCCTGGAAATCGGGACGACAAACGGAACGATCACCAACACGGACGGGGTATTCACGCTGACGCTTGTCACGGGCGAGGCTGCCGTGCTCCGCGTCAGCTACATTAGCCACGTTACGCGGGAAATCGTGACGAGAGGCCTCACGCGGCTCGACATCACGATGCAGGAGAACACCGAGGAGTTGGAAGAGGTGGTGGTGGTGGGTTACGGACAGCAAAAAAAGGAGTCGGTGATCGGGGCTATCTCGCAGATCAGCGCCAGGGAGTTGCTGAAATCGCCGGCGGCTAACCTCTCGCAAGCCATATCGGGCAAGCTGCCGGGAGTCATCACCACGCAGACCTCCGGCGCCCCCGGCAGCGATGATGTCCTGATTTTCATCCGCGGTCGCGCCTCGTTCACCGGTGACGGGCAACCGTTGATCCTGGTAGATGGCGTGGAGCGCGCGTTTTCGCAGATTGCCCCGGACGACATTGCCTCCATTTCTACCCTGAAAGATGCCTCCGCGACGGCCGTTTACGGGGTACGGGGCGCCAACGGGGTCATCCTGATCACCACGAAACGGGGACAAGAACAGAGGCCAACCGTGAGCCTCACGGTGAACACGCAATGGCAATCGCCCACGCGAAAAAACACCTACCTGAATGCCTATCAATCCACGACCCTCCTGGAGGAGGCGCTGGCGAACGACGGGCTGGCGTCGCAATTCTCATCCCAGGATCTGGAGATGTACCGGAAATCCGTCGCCGGGGAACTGTCGGGAGTTGACGCCATGCGCTACCCCAACGTCGACTGGTACGACTACGTCCTGCGGAAAAGCGCCCCCGCCCAACGCTACAACGCGAACGTGGAGGGAGGGACGAAACGCATGCGCTACTTCGCCTCCGCGGAGCATTACAGGCAGCAGGGATTGTTCAAGAATTTCAGCACCGATCCTTATAATAACGAGTCGAACTCCAGCTACCGCCGCTACGCTTTCCGCGCGAATCTCGATTTTCTGGTTAATGCCGACCTGACGGCCTCCGTCAATTTCGGTACCCGTTTCGAGGAGCGCCGTGGGCCTAATGCCAATGAATACAGTAGCTCCTACAGCGAGGTCTTCTACGAATTGAACCACACGCCGGGATGGTTGTTCCCCGTGGCCTACGAGATTGGAGAGGAGGGAAGCCGCCAACTACTGTACGGCGGAAACTCGCAAAACCAAAACAACATCGTGGCTCGCCTCGCCAAGGCCGGGTTCTATCGCCAAACGAACACCATCAACGAAACCAATTTCATGGCCAATTACCGGCTGGACAAGCTCACGCGCGGACTCTCCGTCCGGGGCATGGTTTCGTTCGACTATGACTCCTGGTACCGTCGCCTGTTTCGTGCCGACTTCGCCACCCACGAGTTGCTGGGGGTTCAAAACGGGGAGTACAACTTCGCCACGTACAACACGGACACCGAACTCGCTTACGCCGGCAATAACCAGACGACTACCATGAAAATATACATGGAGTACGCGCTGAACTACTCCCGTCGCTTCGGCGTGCACGACGTCACCGGCCTGTTGCTCTATAACCAAAATGATTATCGCTACCAGGCCGACCTGGCGCGACGCTACCAGGGGCTGGTCGGTCGCGTCACCTACGGCTACGACAACCGCTACCTGGCCGAGTTAAACTTTGGCTACAACGGCTCGGAGAACTTCATGGAGGGAAAGCGTTTCGGGTTTTTCCCCTCCCTCTCGCTGGGGTGGCGCGCGAGCAAGGAGCGCTTCATGCTTCCCTTCAGCAAGTGGCTGGATAACCTGAAACTCCGCGTCTCCTACGGCGAGGTGGGCAACGACCAGTCCCCGCAACGGTTCCTCTACGTGCCGGTGTGGACGCAGCTGGGGACGGCGTACACGTTCGGGAACAGCTCGGCGCGCGGGGGGATCTACGAGAGCCAGTACCCGAATGTCGACGTCACCTGGGAGCGGGCGAAGAAGTACAACGTCGCCGTCGAGTTTGGCCTCTTTGGTATGATCGAGGGGAGCATTGACATCTTCCGCGAGAGCCGGGTGGATATCCTCACGCCATACCTCACCCGGCCGCAATGGGTGGGGGTCAACATGGCCGCCGGCAACCTGGGCGAGACCAAAAACGCGGGCTTCGAGTTTGAAGCGCGACACCACCAACGCGTCAACGACAATTTGAGTTACAACCTCAGCTTTAACTTTACCCGCGCCCGCAACGAGATTGTCTCGATGAACGAACCGGCAGCCAAGACGAGCTATCGCAAGCAGGAGGGACACCCGATCAGCCAATATTTCGGGCTGGTGAGCGAGGGATTTATCACCGCGGCCGACTTGGCGAATCCCGATTTTCCCGTCTCCTCGTTTGGCGACGTGAAGGTGGGCGATTTGAAGTACACGGACATGAACGGCGACAAGTTTATTGACGACCGGGACGTCACGTGCATCGGTTACAGCGATATCCCGGAGAACACCTACGCCTTCACCCTGGGTTGCGATTGGAAGGGGATCTCCTTCAGCGCCATGTTCCAGGGGGTGACCGGCGTCTCCCGCTATTACGACGCCGAGGCCATGTTTGCCTTCGTGGATGGCGGCAAGGTCAAGGAGCACCACCTGAAACGCTGGAACCCCGCCCTGCCGGAGGCCGATAACCTCTCCAACGCGCGCTACCCGCTGCTCCACTACGACAATTACGGCACGCACAACCAGCGCCTCAACTCGTTCTTCCTGCAGAACGGCTCGTTCCTTCGCCTGAAAAACATCGAACTGAGCTACTCCCTGCCCCGCGAGATCATCTCCCGGTGGGCAATGGCCGATCTGCGCTTCTACGTGAACGCCAATAACCTGATCACCTGGGATAACCTGGACGGGTTGGTCGATCCCGAGAGCAACGGATCCAACCGCTACCCGATCATGAAGGCCGTGAACCTGGGTGTTAACATCCGATTTTAAAACAATGTTATGAAGAAGACGATTTTCTTTCTCGCCACCGTCATCTCCCTGGCCGGACTAAGCTCCTGCGAGGATATTTTCGGGGATTTCCTGGACAAGCAGCCCAGCAACGAATTGACGGATAAAGAGGTGTTCTCCCTGTGGACGAACGCGGAAAAGTTTCATTACGATACCTACAATTTCTTGAGACACGGCGCCGGGCGCATCAATCGCTCGTGGATGGACGCCGCCACCGATCTCGCCCACACCAGCTACACCGGCGGGGGCGTGCGCACCAGCTTCAACATCGGGAATTACTACGCCAACAGCGGCGCGCCCGAACTGACGGAGAGCTGGGAGCACTACTACCGCGCCATCCGCAAGTGCAACATGTTGCTGGCTAACATCGACGCCGTCCCCAAGGCCGCCGACCTGTCGGACGAGAATTACGAGCGGGAGAAGATGAACTTCAAGGCAGAGTCCCGCTTCCTCCGCGCCTACTTCTACTGGGAACTCTTCCTGCGTTACGGCCCCGTGCCCATCGTCACGGAGGTGTTAGATCCCGACGGCGATCTGCTCGCGGGCTACACCACCCGTCCCTCCAGCGGGGAGTTCCTCCGCTTCGTGACGGAGGAGTTGACCGCGTGCGAGAGCGGTTTGATGGACAAGCCCAACCCGTCGACGCAGGACAACCTGGTGGGTCGCGTCTGCAAACCGGTAGCTGCCGCCTTGCGCTCGCGGGTAGCCCTCTACATGGCAAGTCCCCGCCTGGAGCTGACCGATTGGCAAGCCGCCGCGGACACCGCCCTCCACTTCATCACCAAGTACGGGAGCCTCTACGCCCTGCAACCGGACTATGCCGGCGCCACCGCCACCGTGGTGCACCAGGGAAACAACGAGGTGATCTTTTGGAGAAATGACACCCGCGTCGGCTGGAGCGCGATCGTGGACGACACCCCCGTGGGCGAGGGCGGAAGCGGGGGACTGTGTCCCTCCCAAAACCTCGTCGACATGTACGACATGGCCAACGGCCTCTCCCCCTTCACGGAGTACGATGCCAGCGGGGCGCCCCTCTATGACGGCGCCGCGCCATCCATCCACGCCGCCAGCGGCTACAGTGACGCCGCCCCCTACACCGGTCGCGACCCCCGCTTCTACGCCACGGTTCTCCACCACCAATCCCTCTGGAACAACGCCACCATCAACGTGGTCAGGGGAGGACGCGACAACCCGTTGGGCAACGCCAACGCCACCCCCACCGGTTACTACGCGAAAAAATACATCCCCGAAAACATCCTCTCCTACGACCACTCCGGCACGGCCTATCGCAACTGGATCTTCATCCGCTACGCCGAGATTCTCCTGAACTACGCCGAAGCGATGAACGAAGCGCGAGGCCCCGTCGACGAAGTCTTCGCCGCGTTGCAACAGATTCGCGACCGCGCGGGAGTAACCGCCCGTCTCTCGGACCGCGTCGACTTGCGCTCGCGGACAGCCTTGCGCAACTTCATCCACAAGGAGCGCACCGTGGAGCTGGCCTTTGAAGACCACCGCGCATGGGACGTCCGCCGTTGGAACGTGGCCGAAGAGGCCCTCGCCCGTCCCCTCTACGGCATGGAGGTGACAACCGACGCGTCGAACAACCCCCTCTACGCGCGCAAAGTGGTGCAGCGGCGGGTATTCACCGGGAAGATGTACCTCTACCCCATCCCCGAGGGGGAGGTCTGGAAAACGAACATCGAAAATAACCAGGGTTGGAATTAACACATGAAAAATATGCTTACCATGAAGAAACATATAACGACGGGATGTCGAGCCATCCTGTCCACCGTCGCGCTGCTGCTGGTGATTCAGGTTGCCAGGGCGCAGGTGGCGAACGGCCGCGTCACGGACGAGGGGGGAAAGCCCATCGCCGGGGCGGTCATCAACGTGGCAGAGGATAGCCGCATTGTCCTCTCGGACGCTGCCGGCCGCTTCAGCCTGAAAAACGCGAAGCAGGGAGACGAGCTGATTATCACCCGCGCCGGCTACAAAACGCTCTCCATCTTCGTCACCGGCGAGGAAGAGATCATCATCAAGATGCAACCCGCCGCCGGCGAGTACGACCACAAAACCCCCGTCCCCTTCGGCAAGAAAGAGAAGCGATTCGTCTCCGGGGCTACCTCCATCGTCACCGGCGCCGAGTTGGAAAAACACCCCGTGACGGTACTCCAAAACGCCTTCACCTCCACCGTCACCGGCGTGGAGAGCTACGAGGGGCAATCGGAACCGGGGTGGTCTGAAACCGCCCTCTACATCCGGGGAATCCGCACCATGAACAGCTCCGCCCGCGCCCCCCTCATCATCGTGGACGACATGGAGCGCGACCTCTCCTTCCTTGACGCCTACCCCATCGAGTCGATCACCATCATCAAAGACGCCGCCGCCGCGGCCATCTACGGCATGCGGGGAGCCAATGGCGTCGTGCTGGTAACGACAAAGCGGGGCAACCCCGGCAAAACCACCGTCAACTTCACCCAGGAGTTCGGCTACCAGGCCATTGCCGGCATACCGGAGAGTCAAAACTCCTACAACTACGCCCTCACCCGCAACCAGGCGCTTTACCTGGACGGCGGTCTGCCGGAGTTTTCCGACGAGGATATCCAGCACTACTACGAGGTAGCCAAGGGCACGTTAGACCCCTCCCTCAAGTACAAATACTTCAACACCAATTGGCACGACGTGATGCTTCGCGACCTCGCCCCGCAGCACCGGACGAACCTCTCCATCAGCGGGGGAAACGACCGAACGCGCTACTTCCTCTCCTTCTCCTACCTGCGCCAGGAGGGACTTTATGACACCAAGTGGACGGAATGGAACAGCGGATACTCTACCCAGCACGTGCTCGACCGCTTCAATCTCCGCTCCAACATCGACATGCAGGTCAACCGTTTCCTTGGCCTCTCGCTCGACCTCGGCGGCCGCATCGACAACATCGTGCAGCCGGGCATTGACGTCTGGAACCTCTTCACCTGGGGAGCGGGCGAAAACAAGCCGATATACCCCGTCTTCTGTCCCGACGGCAGCTTTTTCATGCCCACGGAGAGCGACAGTAAAAACGGAGCCGCCCAAATCGCCGGTCGCGGCATCGGAACCAACCGCCGACGCAACCTCTACACCAACGTCACGGCTACCGGAAACCTCGACTTTATCACGGAGGGACTCGACGCGAAGGTCACCGTGGGCTTCGACTCCTACGAAACCTTCCAGGCCGTCCAAACCGGCGACATCGACGTCTACAACTACAACTTCGGCACCCTCGTCAACGACCCCTCGGAGTACGAGTACCGTCGCATGAGGACGGGCATCGCCCTCCCGAACCCCTCCACCACGCCCCGCGACTACTACTACAACATCAACATGATCGCCGGCCTGGGCTACGACCGGGAGTTCGGCCCCCACGCCGTCAACGCCCGCGCCTTCCTGCGCACCTACCAAAACGTCGTGCGGGGGCAAACCTCCTCCAACCGCAACCTCTCCTACAACGCCACGGCCACCTACGTCTACAACCACCGTTACATCCTCACCGGCAACCTCTCCTACATGGGCAACGACAACTTTGCCCCCGGCGAGCGTTTCGCCCTCTTCCCCGGAATATCCGCCGCCTGGTTACTCTCCGACGAACCCTGGCTCAAAAGCGACGCCGTCAACCTCCTCAAGCTGCGCCTCTCCTACGGCACCGCGGGACAATCCGAGATCGGCGCCAACCGTTACCCCTACCAGGGCACCTACGTCGAGGGCAACGGCTACAACTTCGGCACCTCGCAATCGGCCATTGCCGGCGCCTACGAATCCACCACCGGCAACAAAAACATCAAGTGGGAACTCTCCAGCATGGTAAACCTCGGTGTTGACTTCGACATTTTTGACAAGAAAATCCACGGTTCCGTCGACCTCTTCAAAGAGTGGCGATCCAACATCCTCGTCACGCGTTCCACCATCCCCTGGCTCTACGGCGCCGACGTCCCGCAGGACTCCTACGGAAAAGCCGAAAGCAAAGGCATCGAAATCACCCTGGGACACGCCAACCGCGTCGGCAACCTGGACTACTTCCTGGAGGGAATGTTAACCTGGAACACCAACAAAATTACCGAGATGGACGAGCTAAAGCCCAACTTCCCCTACCAGGCGCGCACCGGGCAACGCATCGACCGTCACCAAATGCTCCAATGGGTACAATGGGCTTCCGACCCCAGCCTGATTCCCACCTCCCACCAGGACGCCATCGACAACCCCGACAAATACCCCTGGCACGCCGCCGGCCGCTACAAGCTCGGCAACGCCATCTTCAAAGACATCAACAACGACCGCATCATCGACGGCTACGACAAGATCCCCGACGGCTACACGAACATCCCCGAACTCATCCCCTCCGTCAAAATCGGCCTCGGCTGGAAAGGCTTCGACGCCCGCGCCATCCTCACCGCCTACCTCAACCGCACGGTAGAGTGCCGCGAAAACATGGACTACGGTTTCGGTTGGGGCGGCACCGCCACCCACGCCGTCACGGACACATGGGGCTACTACAACGACGACCCCGCCGATCCCCGCAACGTCAACGCCAAATACCCCCGACTATCCACCATGTTCAGCGACATCGACAGGAACTACCCCTACAACGAATCCACCATCTGGCTTCGCGACGGCGACTTCCTCTCCCTCCGCAACGTTGAAGTTGGCTACTCCCTTCCCGCCGCCATCATCGCCAAGGCCTACATGACACGGTGCAGGATCTACTTCAGCGGATACAACCTGCTAACGTATAGCCACCTCCCCAAGGACTTCGACCCCGAAAACCCCACCAACTACATCTGGGCGTACCCCAAAACGAAATCCTTCTCCATCGGACTAAACATCGGATTCTAAAACCAAAATGCCATGAGACAATCACACGCAAAAGCCTTCAAGCAGGCCGGAAGACATACCCTCCTCCTCGCCATTCTCCTTGCCATCGTAGCCATCCAGGCCTGCGAAAGTTTCCTTGATAAGGAGTACGACGCCTCCCTCTCCGAGGAGAAAGTTTTTGGAAACCAGGCGCTCACACGCCAATTCCTGGCGAACATCTACACCAACCTCCCGGACGGCATCGCCGGTTTCAACGACGACCAATTCCTCGGCGCCTTCCGCGACTGCATGACGGACAACGCCACATCCTTCTGGGGGCTACACTACTACAACAAAATCAACACCGACGCCTACACCGCCGCCGACCACCCCCTGCTCACCTTCTGGAACACCGACTTCACCGGCATCCGCAAGTGCAACACCTTCCTCGCCAACGCCAAGCCCGCCATCGTCGGTAACGCCGCCCTGCCGGGGGACGACAACCACCTCTACGACCGCTACGTGGCCGAGGCAAAGCTCCTCCGCGCCATCTTTCACTTCGACCTCGTCTGCTGGTTTGGCGACGCCCCCATCCTCGGTGAAGACGAAGCGGGCAACCCCATTGTCCTCGACATGAACAAGCAAGAGGACATGAACCTCCACCGTCGTCCCGCCGCCGAAGTCCTGGAATGGATCGCCGCCCAGTGCGACGAAATCAAAAACGCCCTCCCCTTCCGTTACGCCAACGAAGGCGTCAACTGGGGACGCGTCAACGGGGCTGCCGCCCACGCCCTCAAATCCAGGGCTACACTCTACCGCGCCTCCGCCCTCAACAACCCGGACGACAACCGCGACCATTGGCTCGCCGCCAAGCAAGCTGCCCTCGACTTTATCACCGCCAACGCCGCCGCCGCCACCCCCTACGCCCTTCACGCCGACTACCAGGGATGCTTCTACGAAAACCCCGTCACCAATGGAGAGATCATCCTCGCCCGTTCCGTCTGGAACACCAACAGGATCGACCTCCAGCTTCTTCCCCCCGGCTTCACCGGTTCCGTCTCCGGCGCCGGCCGCACAAACCCCACCCAAAACTTCGTGGACTGTTTCGAGATGACCAACGGCCGCCGCATCGAGGAGGCAGGCTCCACCTATCTCCCCGCGAACCCCTACAGCCACCGCGACCCGCGCATGGTAGCCACCATCTTCCACCACGGATCCTCCTGGGGACGCGCCGACCAGGGCGAGCAGCGCCTCGTCGACGTCCACTTCAACTCCGCCACCGACAAGGGCACCGACTACCGCGAATCCATGGGAGGCACCTACACCGGCTACTACCTCAAAAAGCACGTCAACCCCTCCCTCATCCTCAAGGCGCCGCAGAACTTTCCCCACGCCTGGATCATCTTCCGTTACGCCGAAATCCTCCTCAACGCCGCCGAGGCCACCAACGAAGCCGACGGCCCCTCCGCCGCCTACACCTACGTCAACCAGGTGCGCGCCCGCGTCAACATGCCCGCCTACGCCAACATGACCAAGGAAGAGCTGCGCGACCGCCTCCGCAACGAGCGCCGCGTGGAACTATCCTTCGAGGATCACCGTTTCTTCGACCTGCGCCGCTGGAAACTCTACGACGGCGTCACCGCGGCAAACGAACTCGCCAAGCCCCGCCACCAGCAACTCCTCAACATGTACGGCGTGCAAGTCACCGTCGCCGGCGCCGCCATCACCTACACCTACACCGGCGCCCCCGGATCCCCCAACAACGACATGGATCTCCGCATCTTCAACAACCCCAAAAATTACTACTTCCCCATCCCCGACAGCGAAACCAAGCGCGCCCCCAACCTCGGTCAAAACCCCGGCTGGGAAGTCGGCGAATAACTCCAGGAAAAACAACAGGCGTCGCGAGGAAAAACACCCCCCGCGGCGCCTTCATCGTCAAACCCGTTAAAACCACGCGCCATGTACCACAAAAAACTTCTCCCCCTCCTATTCCTCGTCGCCATCGCCTGCAGCCAGGAAGAAAAAATGTCCCCCATCACCCTCGACCCCGTCGACCAGCCCCCCGCCATCACCACCGCCCCCGGCGCCCTCACCGTCACCGGCCTCACCCTCCTCACCGCGCGCCTCACCGCCACCTTCGACGCCACCGACGCCACCGCCCGCGGCTTCTGTTACGCCACCGCCGACGCGCCAACCCTCGCCGACAACGTCATCACCGTCCCCGGTGCCACCCCCACCTTCACCGCCCTCATCGAAAACCTCCAGCCAAACACCCTCTACTTCGCCCGATCCTACATCACCACCCCCGCCGGCACCACCTACGGCCCCGTCGAAATATTCCGCACCATCGACCCCGGCCTGGACACCTTCGTCCCCCCCGCCTACGCCGACGACTACAGCCAGGAAGGCCTCACACCCTGGTCTGAGCGCGCCCGCTGGAACCTCGCCAACGTCCACGACCCCACCGTCGAAAAGTGCGGCGACTACTACTACATGTACGGCACCGACGCCTCCTACGGCAACGTCCACGTCGGCCGCGGCCACTTCCCCTACCGACGTTCCCGCGACCTCGTCAACTGGGAATTCGTCGGCATGGCCATGCCCGACCCCCCCGCCTGGATCAAAGACTCCCTCAACGCCATCCGCGCCCGCCTCTCCCTCGCCCCCATCGCCAACCCCCTTTACGGCTACTGGGCGCCCGTCGTCAGGAAAACCGGCGACAAATACCGCATGTACTACAGCATCCCCGTCGACAACTACATCGCCTCCGGCCTCCCCAACACCACCGCCAACTTCGACAACTCCTGGACGGAGCGCGCCTTCATCGGCCTCATGGAGACAGACGACCTCGCCTCCAACCAGTGGACAGACAAGGGAATGGTCGTCCGATCATCCACCGACAGGGGCACCAACTGGTCGCGCGCCAGCCTGAGCAACTGGAGCGCCTACTTCAAATGGAACGCCATCGACCCCTCCCTCCTCGTCGCCGCCGACGGCGCCCACTGGCTCCTCTACGGATCGTGGCACTCCGGCATCGTCGCCCTCCCCCTCGACCCCGCCACCGGCAAGCCCGCCACCCTCGACAACGAACCGGACGACTACGGCATCCGCGTCGCCCGCCGGCAAAACAGCGACGCCAACCGCTGGCAAGCACAAGAAGCCCCCGAAATCATCTACAACCCCGAAACCGGTTACTACTACCTCTTCCTCGCCTACGACGAACTCTCCGTCGCCTACAACACCCGCGTCTGCCGCTCCACCACCATCGAAGGCCCCTACCTCGGCTACAACGGCGCCAACATCACCGCCGGCGCCGACTGCTTCCCCGTCATCACCCACCCCTATCGCTTCAACAACCACCCCGGTTGGGTAGGATTCTCCCACTGCTGCGTCTTCCGCGACCCCGACACCGGCGACTGGTACTACGCCTCGCAAGCCCGCCTCCCCGCCAACACCAACGGCAACGCCAACAGCAACGCCATCATGATGGGGCACGTCCGCTCCATCCGCTGGACGGCGGACGGCTGGCCGGTCGTCATGCCCGAACGCTACGCCGGTCTCCCCCGCGTCCCCGTCCTCGCCTCCGAAATCGCCGGCACCTGGGAAAACATCACCCTCGGTTACAGCTACCAAAACCAGCGAACCTCCACCGCCCTCACCCTCAACCCCGACGGCACCGCCGCGGGCGCCCTCTCCGGCGCGTGGACATACGACCCCGTCACCGCCACCCTCACCATCGGCGCCCAGCAACTATGCATCCAGCGCGAGCTCGACTGGGAAGCCGCGCCCCGCGTCCCCACCATCGTCTACGCCGGCATCAACGCCGCCGGACAATCGCTCTGGGGAAAAAAGAGCCAACCATCCAACTAACCCTTTAGAATAATACCGATGAACACCAACACCCTCCGCGCCATCACCCTGGCCGTCCTCTTTTTCACCGCGACCGCCCTCGCCGCCGCCCAACCCGTCGAACTCCGTCTCGACGCCAGGAAACCCGGCGCCCCCGTCCAGCCCACCATGTACGGCCTCTTCTTCGAGGACATCAACCACGCCGCCGACGGCGGGCTGTACGCCGAACTCGTCAAAAACCGCTCCTTCGACTTCCCCCAACCCCTCGCCGGCTGGGCAGCCTTCGGCAACGTCAGCGTCACCCGCGAGCGCCCCCCCTTCCCCCGCAACCCCGCCCACGTCATCCTCGCGCCCGCCGGCCACCCCCACAAATACACCGGCATCGAAAACGAGGGATTCACCGGCATCGGCCTCCGCGTCGACGACGACTACCGCCTCACCCTCTGGGCAAAAACCCTGGAAAACAACGCCCCCGCCACCCTCCGCGTCGAACTCGTCAGCGCCGCCGGCGACATCATCGGTCGACAGGACATCGCCATCACCGCCGACGCCTGGACGAAATACACCGCCATCATCCGCCCCGCCATCACCGACCCCCGCGGCCGCCTCCGCCTCACCCTCGCCTCCCCCGCCGGCGTGGCCATCGACCACGTCTCCCTCTTCCCCGTCGACACCTACAAAGGCCGCGAAAACGGCCTCCGCCGCGACCTCGCCGAACTCCTCGCCGCCACCCGTCCCGGCATCCTCCGCTTCCCCGGCGGCTGCATCGTCGAGGGCGCCGACCTCGCCACCCGCTACAACTGGAAAAACAGCGTCGGCGACGTCGAAAACCGACCCCTCAACGAAAACCGCTGGCACTACACCTTCCCCCACCGCCTCTTCCCGCACTACTTCCAATCCCTCGGCCTCGGCTTCTACGAATTTTTCCTCCTCGCCGAAGACATTGGCGCCGAGCCGCTACCCGTCGTCTCCTGCGGCCTCGCCTGTCAATTTCAAAACGACGACCCCGCCGCCCACGCCCCCCTCGACGCCCTCGACGAGTACATACAAGACCTCCTCGACCTCGTCGAATTTGCCAACGGCGACACCACCACCACCTGGGGCGCCCTCCGCGCCCGCATGGGTCACCCGACGCCCTTCAAACTCAAGCACGTGGCCATCGGAAACGAGCAATGGGGCGACGAATACGTCCTCCGCCTCGCCCCCTTCGTCGCCGCCCTCCGCGCCCGCCACCCCGACGTCAAAATCATCGGCAGCTCAGGCCCTTCCGCCGACGGCGCCTACTTCGACCACCTCTGGCCGGAGATGCGCCGCCTCCGCGTAGACCTCGTCGACGAGCACTACTATAAAGACCCCGACTGGTTCCTCTCCTCCGCCACCCGCTACGACGCCTACGACCGCCGCGGCCCCGCCGTTTTCGCCGGCGAGTACGCCTGTCACCTTCCCGGTCAGCCCAATAACTTCCGCGCCGCCCTCTGCGAGGCCGCCTTCATGACCGGCCTCGAGCGCAACGCCGACATCGTCCACATGGCCACCTACGCCCCCCTCCTCGCCCACGTCGACGCCTGGCAATGGCGCCCGGACATGATTTGGTTCGACAATCTCCGCGCCGCCCCCTCCCCCAGCTACCACGTTCAGCGCCTCTATTCCATCAACAAAGGCACCCGCGTCGTCCCACTCCTCGCCCCCGACGGCAAACCCGCCACCGGCGTCGCCAACCCCGCCACCGGCACCGCCAACATCTACGCCTCCGCCGTCCTCGACGAACCCGCCCGCGCCTACATCGTCAAGATTGTCCACACCTCCGCCGACGCCCGCCCCCTACCCCTCCCCAGCAACCTCCCCAATCGCGTCCGCTCCCGCCACCCCACCGGCGC
>JAIRXZ010000050.1 GCA_031267995.1 Odoribacteraceae bacterium
TAAAAAAAACATCCCCGTCATCGACACCTACAAACGCAACTGCCGGGGTAAAAGTTTCGCGTTGGCGCATAAAAAAAGAAAAATTACGTTAATCCGTGTCGACACCCGACACTTTCCCCTCTTTCCCGTTCGCGAAACGTTCGCGAAACGCCGGGTTGATCAAAAAACGGGGGGCGGACGCGGCGTCGCGCGAACACTCTCCATCGCGCGCGCGCGTTCCTTAATTACCCGTCTCGCGGGCGAAATTCTTCGAATAGCCCGTGGTATTTTTCATGGATCGTTGGTTTTAAATGGTTACCAGCCCCGCGTTATTGACGCGCGTCGAGGATGGGCGAGAAGTTTTCATGATAGTGATGGTTCGCGTGTCGACGGGGAGACTTTCCGTGATAGCATAAATGAAACCCGTGACTCGATAAATGAAACCCGTGATAGCATAAATGAAACCCATTTATGCTATCACGGTTTCCATTTATGCTATCACGGATTTCATTTATGCTATCACGGTTTTCATTTATACTATCACGGTTTCCATTTATGCTATCACGGGTTTCATTTATGCTATCACGGATTTCATTTATACTATCACGGGTTTCATTTATGCTGTCACGGGTTTCATTTATGCTATCATGGAGTTCATGTGTTAATAAATGTATGTCGGTTGTTAACAAATATATCACCCCGCCGCGTTGCCGCGTCTCCTCCCGCGGACATCCCGTTTCGTGTTCACCGCGAGGCCTTCCCCCTCCCGCGAGGAATTTTCGCGGCCCTCCCCACGCGTCTCTCGCGATCGAAACTCGCGTTTAAAAAAGAGAGTTTTTTCGCCCCGTGCCCCTTGGAATCGAAAAAATTAATGTACATTTGCGAATCCTGACACGGATTTATCACAAACGAACATGAAACGGAACCTTTTTTTCATTTTGTTATGCGCTTTTCCGTTCTTCCTCACCGGGCGGGACGCCTATCGTCGCGAACTGAACGACGGCTGGACATTTCGCCAAAACCGCGTGGGGAAGTGGCTCCAGGCCGTCGTGCCGGGCACCGTTCACACGGACTTGATGGCGAACGGTCGGCTCCCCGATCCCTTTTACCGGACAAACGAGCCGCTCGCGCAGTGGGTGGACAAGGTCAACTGGGAGTACTCCCTCGATTTTTTCCCGGAAGCCGCGCTGCTGGCCTCTTCCAACCAGGAACTGACCTTCCTCGGGGTGGACACCCACGCCGACATCTTCCTGAACGGCGAGCGCCTGGGGACGACGGACAACATGTTTCGCACCTGGACGTTTGACGTGAAGGGACGCCTCGTCGAGGGACGCAACACGCTGATCGTCCGCCTCTACTCGCCCATCACCAGGGGACTGGAGGAGATGGAGCGTTACGGCCTGGCGCTGCCCGCCTCCAACGATTACAGCCACCCGGGGGGGATGGGCGACGTCCGCGTGAGCGTCTACTCGCGGAAGGCGCCCTACCACTTCGGCTGGGATTGGGGGCCGAGGCTCGCGACCTCCGGCATCTGGCGACCCGTGCTGCTGGAGGGATGGAGCGAGGCGCGCGTGGACGATCTCTTTATCCGGCAACCGGAGGTCACCGCGGAACGGGCGCGGCTGGAGGCAGAGCTTTCCTGGCGGGCGGACGACGCCGCGCGCGTTGATATCGAGCTGCTACACGAGGGAAAAGTGGTGCTCCGCCGCGACGTCGTGGCGGGGTCGGGCATCAACCGGGTGATCCTCCCGTTCGTCGTGGAGCGCCCCCGCTTGTGGTGGAGCAACGGCCTCGGCGAGCCTTTCATGCACGCCTTCGAGGTGCGCGTGAAGCGCGGCGGGCGCGTGATCGCGGAGCGGGAGGTGACCACCGGACTGCGCTCGCTGCGACTGGTGCGACGACCGGACGCGCGCGGCGAGAGCTTCTATTTCGAGCTGAACGGGGTGCCCGTCTTCGCGAAAGGGGCTAACCTGATCCCTTCCGACGCCTTCCTCCCGCGCGTCACCCGCGAGCGGCAGGAGCGCGTGGTGAACGACGCCGCGGCCGCCAACATGAACATGCTGCGCGTCTGGGGCGGGGGGGTCTACCAGGACGATTATTTCTACGAACTGTGCGACCGCCGCGGCATCCTGGTGTGGCAGGATTTCATGTTCGCCTGCGCCATGTACCCCGGCGACGACGCCTTCCTCGAAAACGTCCGCGGCGAGGTGGTCGACAACATCACCCGCCTGCGGGGACACCCCTGCATCGCCCTCTGGTGCGGCAACAACGAGGTGGACGTGGCCTGGGCGCGCTGGGGATGGCAGGGCGGGTACGACGCCCCGACGCGGGCGCGGATCTTCGACGACTACGTGAAACTGACGCACGAACTGCTGCCCGATCTGGTGGCGCGCTACACCGACGGCGACGACTACTGGCCATCCTCCCCGATGTCCGGCGCGGGGGTCAACGCGCACGAGACGCGCCCCGCCACCAGCGGCGACAACCACTACTGGGGCGTCTGGTTCGAATCGCACAAATTCCACCAGTTCGATGAAAACATCGGCCGTTTCATCAGCGAGTACGGCTTCCAGTCGTTCCCCGAACTCCTCACCGTGCAGGCGTACGCCCTGCCGGAGGATCTCGACATCAACTCGGAAGTGATCTCCGCCCACCAGCGCAGCGCCATCGGCAACAGCCAGATACGCGCCTACATGGAGTACTATTATGACGTCCCCGACGACTTCGAGCAATTCCTCTACCTCAGCCAGGTGCTGCAGGCGAAGGCCACGCGCGCCGCCTTTCACGCCCACCGCCGCGCCATGCCCTACTGCATGGGGTCGCTCCTGTGGCAGCTGAACGACTGTTGGCCGGTGGCAAGCTGGTCGACAATCGACTATTACCACCGCTGGAAAGCCGCCCACTACGCCGCGCGAGACGCCTGCAAACCGGTCATCGCGTCGCCGAGGATGGCGGGCGAAAAGCTGGAACTGTGGGTCGTGAATGACATCCCGCGCCCGCTGCCGGCGACCTACCGCGTGGAGCTGAAAAACTTCGCCGGCCGCACGCTGCGCTCCTGGAACGGCAACTGCCGCGCCAAGCCCAACGCCGCCACGCGGGTGATGACGTGGGATCGCGCCGCGATGCTGGAGGGCGGCGACCCCCGCGAGCTCTTCGCCGTCATCACCCTCTCCCGCGACGGCGCGACGCTGGACGAACAGCGCCTCTTCTTCGTCGAACCCAAGGAATTACACCTCCCCGTCAACCCGCGCGTCACCGTGCAGGCGGTCGAGCGGGAGGGGCGTCGTTACCTCGCCGTCTCCGCGGACGCCCTCGCCCTGGACGTCCTCCTCTACCTGCCCGGCCACGAGCTGCGCCTGTCGAACAACTACATAGACCTCCTCCCCGGCCGCGCGTACGAGCTGGAGGTGATGCAACCGGCGCCGCCCGACCCCCTGCCCGCCGGGGAGGTGCGCGTCCGTTTCGTGAACCCCTCGTGATGCTATATTTATGAATCATTATAATTAACCAGAAACATGAAGAAGTTTTACATCCTCTTTCTCATCGCGATGAACGGCCTGCTCGTCGCCTCCTGCAACGCGGGAGTAAACGAAGTGAACATCATCCCGCGTCCGGCAGCGTTGCAAGTGATGCCGGGCAGTTTTTCATTAACGCCCAAAACCGTCATCAACGTGGTGGCCGGGACGGACGAACTGTTGCCCGCCTGCCGCTTTTTCTCCGCGTTGGTGGAGCGATCCCTCGGCATCCCGCTGGAAATCACGCGTGGAAAGGCGCGCGGCAAGGCCATCAACCTCACCGTTGACGCCTCCCTCGGCGAGGAAGCCTACACCCTCATCGCGCGGAAAAAGTCGGTCGACATCACGGCCGGCAGCGCCCGCGGCATCTTCTACGCCTTCCAAACGCTGCGCCAACTGCTGCCCGCGGGCGTGGAGAGCGGCGAGGCAGCCCCCTCCATCTCCATCCAAAACGTCGCCATCGAGGACGAACCCCGCCTCGCCTACCGCGGCATGATGCTCGACGTGGCGCGCCACTTCTTCCCCGTGGAGGACGTGAAAACGTACATCGACATGCTCGCCCTACACAAAATCAACCGCTTCCACTGGCACCTCACGGACGACCAGGGCTGGCGAATCGAAATCAAAAAATACCCCCGCCTCACCGAAATCGGCAGCACGCGACCGGAAACCGTCATCGGTAAAAACACGGGCAACTACGACGGCATCCCCCACGGCGGCTTCTACACGCGGGAGCAAATACAAGAAGTGGTGCAATACGCCGCCGACCGCTTCATCACCGTGATCCCCGAAATAGAACTTCCGGGACACGCCCTCGCCGCCCTCGCCGCCTACCCCGAACTCGGCTGCACGGGCGGCCCCTACAACGTCGCCACGTGGTGGGGCGTCTTCAACGAAGTCTTCTGCGCCGGCAACGAGCAGACCTTCGCCTTCCTGGAAGGCGTCCTGGAGGAGGTCATCCCCCTCTTCCCCTCCGAGTACATCCACATCGGCGGCGACGAATGCCCGAAAGTCCGCTGGAAAGCCTGCCGCAAATGCCAGGCGCGCATCAAGGCCGAGGGTCTGGCGGACGAGCACGAGCTGCAAAGCTACTTCGTGCAGCGCATGGAACGTTTCCTCAACGCCAGGGGCAAGAAAATCATCGGCTGGGACGAAATCCTTGAAGGCGGCATCTCCAAGACGGCCACCGTCATGTCCTGGCGCGGCACCAAGGGCGGCATCGAGGCGGCAAAACTCGGCAACCGCGTGGTGATGTCGCCCAACTCGCACGCCTATTTCGACTACTACCAGTCGAAGGACACCAAGAACGAACCCTACGCCATCGGCGGCTTCGTCCCCCTGTCGAAGGTCTACAGCCTGGATCCCACGGAGGGTCTCGACGAACAAGAGGCCTCCATGATCTACGGCGCGCAAGCCAACCTGTGGACGGAGTATATCAGCGACATCCGCCACGTGCAGTACATGACTCTCCCGCGCATGGCCGCCCTCGCCGAGGTCGCCTGGACGCCTCAATCGCTCCGCGAGTACAATGATTTCCTGAAACGCGCGATCGTCCTGACCAACCGCTACAAATCCCTGGGCTACAACTTCGCCACCCACCTTTTTAACCAAGACCAGTAGTCGGCCGCGCCTCCCGCGAGCGCCGGGCTTGTTAACCGCTTGCCGGCCACCTTGCGCCGCTGACGCTTCCCTCCTTAGTTCATGTTTAACCCCGGTGCCCACCTGCCGGGGTTTGCTTGTTTCTCGCGAGAGTAAAAAAACACGCGTGGGATAGAAAATCTCACGCGCGGGATGGTTTCCCATCAATGGGAAAGTCTGCCGAAGCGTTCGGGAAGGTTTCCCGACGATGGGAAAGTTCGCCGAAGCGTTCGGGAAGGTTTCCCATCGATGGGAAAGTTTGCCGAAGCGTTCGGGAAGGTTTCCCGACGATGGGAAA
>JAIRXZ010000055.1 GCA_031267995.1 Odoribacteraceae bacterium
TCACTCGGGGTGATGAACGGCAGGCCGAAGGGGGTGGTAAAGCGGTCGCCGACGGCCTTTGCCCGCAGCCCGGAGTCGTTGATGGTGGCCGTCAGGCGGGGGTGGCACCACTCGCCGAGGCCTTGCGCGGGGAGCTGGAGGGTGGTGTAGGGCGATCGCGGGGAGAGGTATTTGTTTTCGCCAAAGATGTTGGAGAGGTGGTCGTTGAAGCGCGCGGTCATCTCCACCGGTTCCAGCGCGGGGGGGAGGGTGGGGATCTCCCAGTTGACGATGTCGGCCTGACCGCTTTCGTCGCCGGCGATTACGCGCGCGATGTTGGTGCCCTTGACGGCGGCGGCGACGGGGAGGTGGAGGGTGACGGCGGCGCGCGGGGCGATGTTCAAGGGCGTTTCGCCGCGGCTGTTGACGAGGATCTTCCCCCGCAGCGGTCGCGCGGAGTTGTTGCGGACGGTGAGGTCGAGGGCGTCGGGGTTTTCGTTTTTACCGGGGATGATTTCGATGGCGCGGTGGAGATGGAGGTGGAGGGGTTGCCACCAGGTCATGTCGCCGTGGCGGAGGCGGGCGAAGAGGGTTTTCTCGCCGGGCTGTCCCTGGAGGCGCAGGCGGAGGCGGTGGCGGTTGAAGTCGCTGGTGGCGACGATGCCTTGCGGGTCGAGGAGGTCGGCGACGTCGTGTGCCAGGAGGATGGTGTTCGTTTCGCCGAGGGCGGCGACGAGGGCGGGAGGCTCCACGCGGGGGGCGTCTCCCGTCCACGCGACCACAAGTCGGGCGGTGTCCACCGGGGGGAGGGTGACGAGGATGGTTGGTCTCCCGACGGCGTCGGGGTTGACGCGGTAGCTGACCGGTTGCCCGTTGACGGTGATGGCGGCGACGCGACTGCCGGCGGCGGGTATCTCCAGGGTGATGACGGCGGGGCGTTGGAGGCGGGCGGCGACGGTGTAGGTGTCGCGCTGTCCCTGGCGGGCGAAGGCGAAGTCGATGTAGGGAAGGCGGATGGAGGCGTGCTGCCAGGCGGCGGGGAAGCCGGGGCGGATGGCGAGGCGGCCGTTCATGAGGTCGGGGGCGATACCGTAGAGTCCCTCGACGACGGCGCGGGCGGCCATGCCGGTGGGGTCGGCGAAATCGCGATAAGTCTCTCCTCGCGCGGCGTCGTAGAAGGATATTTGGCTGATGTTTCCGGGGCTTGATCCGCAGTACATGGCGTCGAGGATGGCCGATTTCCAGAGGGTGAAGGCGTCGTCCGCCCGTCCTCCCTGCCAGTAGGCGAGGGCGGTGTGCATCAGCTCGGCGAGGGCGACGTTGTTGACCGACCAGGAGTAGGGCATCCAGGTGGAGGTGGGGAGAAGGTAGTAGCCGTCGTCCACCCCGTCGGCCACGAGGGGTACGCGGGGGATGTTTTCGTCCACGTAACGGAGCGCCTGGTAGGCCTGGAAGGGGTCGGGGAGGCGGGCGTCGATGGCGTGATAGACCGTCCAGAGGGCGGCGGCGGGGTGGAGGTGTTGATGGCCGAGGCGGTCGACGTACTCTCCCCATTGGCCGTCGGCGGGGATCCACAGTTCGCGCTGGATGGCTTGCCGGATGGCCTCGGCCTCCCGGCGATAGGGCGCGGGATCCTCCCCGACGAGCGGGGCGAGGGCGGCGGCCGCGGCGTTTGCCCTGTAGTTGTAGGCACTGGAGTGGGTGACGCCGCCGCCGTTGTACATGAGGGCGTCGCTGGCCCAGATGCAGGCGTAGGCGTCGTAGAGATGGTCGTTGTCGGCATCAAAGACGCGCTTTTCCCAGGCGAGGTGCCGGGCGAGGGATGGCCAGACGTGGCGGAGGTAGGCGGTGTCGCCCGTCCAGGCGAGGTGGTTGAGGAGCTGGTCGATGAAGACGAGATTCATGTCGTAGTGATGGGGTCGGAAGTGTCCGCCGGGTTCGCGGCAGATGTAGCCGCTGGTGAACATGGCGGCGCCGATCCGCTCCAGCGACCGGGAGAGGTTCATGGAGACGTCCGGCGTCACCTCGCCGCTGGCGGGGGCGGTGAGCTGCGAGAGGAGGTAGGAGGAGAAGTGGGCGCGGGCGCGCTGGTGCCAGCCGAGGACGTCGGCCACGTAAGCGCCTCGCCAGCCGTTGAGCCTCATGCGCCAGCTGATGGCGCCGTGCATGTAGGAGGGGTGCTCGTAGATGGCGTCGCCCACCGTGCTGATGACGCCGCCTATGGTGTTGATATAGGGATCGGGAGTTTGGATGACGAGTCGACCGGCGATCTCCCCGCGTGCCCGTTCGGCCTCCTCGTGGAGGTGCGGCAGGTCGGCGGCGGTGAAGAGGGCTTCCCGCGGGCGATAGAGGCAGAAGTAGAGGGGATCCTCCCCGACGGCTCCCGTGGCGGTGACAATGGGGAGGGCGGGCGCCGGGGTAGTGATCCCCGTCTCCTTGAAAGTGGCGGCCTCGGCGAGGGCGAGGCTGGCGTTGCCGGTGAAGATGCCCGCCCAGGCGCCGGGGGGAGGAGCGCCTCCTTCCGTCCAGCGCGCCAGCTGCTCGCGGGCTTGGGGGTCGTTGCCGATGATGGCGCGGAAGGCGCCGGGGAGCAAGGCGTAGTGATTGTTCTTGCATCTTCCGGGCTTGAGGGCGAAGGCGTCGGGGGGATCGGCATTGAGGTCGCCCGATCGGGAGAACTTCTCCCCGGAGGCGCCGCCGTAGAGGATCACCCAGCGGAACCCCGCCGGCATGTTGGTGAACTCCACGCGGGTGATCATCCCCTCCTCGCCGGCGAGGGCGAGGGTGGTGAGACGGGCGGTGCCGCCGTCGAAGAAGGGATCGCTCACCTCGTGCGTCATGGCGCCGGGGCGGTAGCGCGCCGTCACGCGGCGGGCGGCGTCGAGCCACAGGGTGCGCCGCCCGTCCGTGATGCCTACCTGGCAGTTGCCTCCCATGCCGGGGAGGAAAAAGGCGAACTCCGGGAGGTCGCCCGTCTCCACGCGGAAGGCGGTGTTGGTGCCGTATAGCGCCCTGTTGAACTTTATCTTGCCGTTTTCGATAACAAATTCATCGCCGACGGGCTGGTAGCGGATGGCTCGCGACTTGCCGTGCCAGGCCTCCTGTTGCTGCCCGCGACACGCGCCGGTGGCGGCGAGGGAAACGAGCAAGATAAAGAGCAGCTTCATGGCTTGACGAGGCTGTTGAGGTACATCTCGATGTTCGAGTAGACGTCGCTCACGATGTACCCGTTGGCGTCCCCGGGGTCGGTGGGATTGAGGCCGTGGATCTCCTCCCAATCGTCGGGCATGCCATCGCGATCGGTATCCTTCAACGGCTCGCCCCCGCGGAGGGTTCCGGGGCCTTTCGTGGGCAACTCGCTTTCGCTACGGATGAGTTTGCCCTTTTTGCCATAGGAGAGCAACTCGTCAATCACATACTGGTCAACCGCGTCGCGCGCCGGGACGGTGCAGCCGGCGTTCAGGACAATCCACTCCAGGGCGGCGGCGGCGCTGGACTCCGGGATCGGCGGGAAATCAAAGGGGCGATCGCTCCACTTGACCACGCCGTACTCCTCGCGACCGATGGCTCGCCCGTCCAGCTTGCCGTCGCGGTTATCGTCGAGATAATTATCGCGGGCGTAGAGGGCGAAGTTTTCGTTCCCGCGGGTAAACGCCTTGGAGCGCGAATCGGGGCCGGTGATAAAGTAATTGTTGGTGATGTTGGCGAAGGACTTAAACGCCGATCCGCCCAGGATGTACGCCCCCACGCTCCAGTTGTAAACCACGTTGTTGATAAACTGGTTGGTGCCTTTCACCTTGTTGTTGCGCGATCGATTGTCGGCGTACAGGTTGCGATAGAGGGTAATCCCCCCGTCGGACTGGATCAGCCCGCCCATCGAGTGGTTCATCAACCCCTGGGAGATGATGCTGTTTTGCACGGTGATGCTGGACGGGCCGCCGACAACCTTCATGGAGCTGATGGAGAAATTCTCGTCCTTCCCCCAGGAGATGGAGACGTGGTCGAAAATCATGCGATGCCCCTCGGCCACCACGACGGCATCGCTGCCATCCTTCCCGTTTTCGCCCATGCGGAAGCGGATGTAGCGGCAGATCGTGTTGTTGGCCTTGCTGAAAGAGACGCGCTCGCCGTAAACGGTAATGCCGTCGCCCGGCGCCGTCTGCCCGGCGATGGTGATGTTTTGGGCGACGGTGATGGGGCTTTTGATGCGGATAACACCCCCCACCTCGAAGACAATCGTGCGGTACGGCTGGCTAACGGCGTCGCGGAACGACCCCGGCCCCTCGTCGTTCAAGTTGGTGACGATGTACACCTTCCCGTTTCTACCACCGGAGGTATACTTCCCGAACCCCTCGGCGCCGGGGAAAGCGAGCGGTTGCGCGTTGCCGGCAAGCGACAACGCCGCCAGGATGACGATAAACATGACGTGTTTCATAAAATCCGTGTTAAGTGATTAATTTTTTACTTGTCCCGAAAGTAGATATTTCACCCGCACGCTCCCGTCAACATTTTGACAAAAATAGCGTGGCTTTTGGTAGATGCTGTTTTTCGGGCAATTAGGGCGGGAGGCCGGCATCGCCCCTCCCCCCTTTCCCCCGGCCCCCGGCGGTAATCCGGGAAAAAGCGTTACCTTCGCGCACATTTTTAATAAATTCACATGCAGAACATTCGGAACATCGCGATCATCGCGCACGTCGATCACGGAAAAACAACACTCGTGGACAAGATGATTTTTCAGGGAAACCTCTTCCGCGACACGGAAAACGCGGGCGAACTCTTGCTCGATAACAACGACCTGGAACGGGAACGCGGCATCACCATCCTCGCCAAAAACGTCTCCGTACACTACAAGGACTACAAAATCAACATCATCGACACCCCCGGTCACGCCGACTTCGGGGGCGAGGTCGAGCGCGTCCTCAACATGGCCGACGGCGTCCTCCTCCTCGTCGACGCCTTCGAGGGCACCATGCCGCAGACCCGCTTCGTCCTCCAAAAAGCGCTCGCCCTCGGCAAAAAACCCATCGTCGTCGTCAACAAGGTGGACAAACCCAACTGCCGCCCGGACTTCGTCCACGAGCAAGTCTTCGACCTCATGTTCTCCCTCAACGCCACCGAGGAACAACTCGACTTCACCGTCATGTACGGCAGCGCCAAACAAGGATGGATGGCCACCGACTGGCGCCGCCCCGCCACCGACATCACCCCCCTCCTCGACGCCATCATCAACGACATACCCGCCCCCCGCGTCCAGGAAGGAACCCCGCAAATGCTCGTCACATCCCTCGAATACTCCTCCTACGTCGGCCGCATCGCCATCGGCAAACTCACCCGCGGCGCCCTCGCCTCAGGCATGCCCGTCACACTCTGCAAGCGCGACGGCACATTCGCCAAGGCCAAAATCAAGGAACTCATGACCTTCGAGGGCATGGGAAAACAAAAAGTGGAAAACGTGGAATGTGGCGAAATATGCGCCCTCGTCGGCATCGAAGGATTCGAAATCGGCGACACCATCGCCGACGCCGAAAACCCCGAAGCCCTGGCGCCCATCGCCGTGGACGAACCCACCATGAGCATGCTATTCACCATCAACGACTCCCCCTTCTTCGGCCGCGACGGCAAATACGTCACCTCCCGCCACCTCAAGGACCGCCTCGACCGCGAGCTGGAAAAAAACCTCGCCCTCCGCGTGGAACCGGGCGCCGGCGCCGACTCCTTCGTCGTCTTCGGCCGCGGCGTGCTGCACCTCAGCGTCCTCATCGAAACGATGCGCCGCGAGGGATACGAACTGCAAGTGGGACAACCCAAAGTCATCATCAAGGAACTGAACGGCGTCAAGTGCGAACCGGTGGAGGAACTCACCATCGACCTCCCCAACGACGTCTCCGGCAAGGCCATCGAGATGGTCAACCGCCGCCGCGCCGTCATGCTGGACATGCAACACCGCGACGACCGCGTGCACCTCACCTTCGAAATCCCCTCCCGCGGCCTCATCGGGCTACGCAGCAACCTCCTCACGGCCACCGCCGGCGAGGCCGTCATCGCCCACCGCCTGAAAGGCTTTGAACCCTACATGGGCGACATCGAAACCCGCGTCAACGGCTCCCTCATCGCCATGGAAACGGGCGACACCTACGCCTACGCCATCAACAAATTGCAGGATCGCGGCCGCTTTTTCATCAAACCCGGCGACGAGGTCTACGCCGGCCAGGTAATCGGCGAGAGCAACCGCCAGGACGACATCGTCGTCAACGTCGGTAAATCCAAGAAACTGACGAACATGCGCGCCAGCGGCTCGGACGACAAAACGAACATCGCCCCCCCCATCCTCTTCAGCCTGGAAGAAGCCCTCGAATACATCCAGGAGGACGAGTACGTGGAGGTCACCCCCAAGGCCACCCGCCTGCGCAAGATCTATCTCGACGAAAACGAACGCAAACGCCGGGGCAAAACCATCGGCGGCTGAACGATAACCGCGCCGGTGGTGGCCTCGAATTTCTCTTTAGCCTCCCCAGGGCTATCCCCGGCCTCGGAACGACCGAAAATCCCGTGTAGTTTTTGTTTTTACATGACGTTGGGACGAATGTTGTAGGGGCGACCCTCGCGGTCGCCCTTTCCTGCGTATACCCCGACGACAATACCGGTACACATCGGGGCGCACCTTGCGTGCGCCCCTACATTTTGTTGGATAATGCTGTAGGGGCGCGCCTCGCGTGCGCCCTTTCCCGCGTGTGCACCCCTACGTTTCGTTGGAGAACGTTGTAGGGGCGCACCTGCGTGTGCGCCCTTTCCCGTGCACATCTCCCCGACGATAACAACGATAAACACGTTGTGGGCGCCCACAAGGGGTGCTCCTACAGGTTCGTCGGAAAATGCTGTAGGGGCGCACCTCGCGTGCGCCCTTCCCCGCGTTATGCCCTTTCCCGCGTTGTACCCTTTCGCTGGTGCGGGCTTGTAGCCCGTGCCTCCACCGAGAGCATGATTGTTGGCTTTTGTTGTTTGGGCTTCGACAGGCTCAGCCACCGCGGTGGTGGTGGTGGTGGCTTCGACAGGCTCAGCCACCGGGACGATTTCAACAGGCCAGCCATAGCCGCGG